>NZ_JBHUAD010000127.1:0-11458 GCF_042789955.1 Oerskovia sp. NPDC056781 | reverse complement strand
GGGTGCGGACGGGAGGCCGTCCGCACCCCGCCGTCGTGCGTGGGTCAGTCGTCGAGCCCCAGGGCGAACGCCTGCTCGAGGTCGACGTCGGAGTACGCGCGGAACGCGATGAAGGTCTCGGTACGCAGCACGCCCTCGATCTTGCTGACGCGGTCGGCGATCACGTCGGCGAGGTCGTCGTGCTCCTTGACGCGGACCATGGCCACGAGGTCGGCCTTACCGGTGACCGAGTAGACCTCGCTGACACCGCGGAGCGAGGCGACCTGCGAGGCCACCTCGGGGATGAGGTTCGGTTCGGTGTCGATCAGCACGATCGCGGTCAGCATGGGTCCTCCGTCGGGTCCGAGGCGCGGGGCCCGTCGTTCGACGAGCCGGGGTCCAATCTAGCCTCGACGTGCCGGGCGACGCGCTGCGCGGTGCGGTCGCGGTCCGCGAAGGCGCGTGCCGAGCGGACGGGCCACGCGAGGGGGTGGGTCACGTCGACCAGCCGGACGCCGGGCTGCTCCAGCCAGCCGAGGACGAGCTCGGCCTCGTGCGGGTGGCACGCGGGTGCAGGGGCGACGGGCGGTGCGACCTCCTCGGCCGTCGCGACGAGCGCCTCGACGGTCGGCCAGGGGTCGACCCCCGGCGCCGAGACCCCGGTCGCCGCGAGGCGTGCGTGGCGTACCACGACGATCTCCCACCCGCCTCGCTCGAGTGGCTTGGCGGCGACGAGCTCGGCGCACTCCGCGAGCGGCCCGAGCCGTTGCGCACGGCCCGCCCCGAGCAGGAACGCCTCGAGACGCGCGGTGACCTCGGCGGCCTGCTCGTAGCGTTCGTCGGCGGCGAGCGCGGCGATCCGCGCGGTCAGCGGTTCGACGACGTCGCTCGGGTCCGCGAGCAGCGTCCGCCGTGCGCGCCCGACGACGGCTGGGTATCCGTCTGCCGCCTGCGTCGTCGTGCAGGGCGCCCCGCACCGCCCCATCTCGGCGAGGGCGCACGCACTGGCCCCCGGGGAGGGCAGCAGGGGCAGGCGAGGCGAGCACTGGCGCAGGGGAAGTGCGTCGTGCATCGCGTCGATCGCCTGCTGGGCCTGTCTCCGCGACGAGTAGGGGCCGATGTGCGCGGCGTCGGGCTTGACGTCCTGGACGATCGAGAGCCGCGGGTGGGGCTCGCGCGTCAGGCGCACCCAGCTCATGCGCTCGGGGAACTTGGAGCGACGGTTGTAGCGGGGCGAGTGCTCGGCGATGAGCCGCAGCTCGCGGACCTGCGCCTCGAGCACGGTCGCGCACACGACGGGAGTCACGGCGTGCGCGATGCGCACCATCTCGGTCATGCGGCTGCGCTTCTCGGCGGCCGTGAAGTAGCTGCGGACCCGGCGGCGTATCGAGGTCGACGTCCCCACGTACAGGACCTCCTCGCCCGGCCCGCGGAACAGGTAGACGCCCGGTGCGTCCGGTAGGCCGTCGGCGAGAGTGCGCTTGCGTCGCACGTCCGGCGGGACCGGGTCGGTCGCGGTCGCGAGGTCCTCGAGGTGCGTGATGCCGAACGGGGCGAGCCGTTCGAGCAGCGCGTGCAGGACGTCGACCGTGGCGCGCGCGTCGGCAAGCGCCCGGTGCTCAGGGGTCACGGCCGCGTGGAAGAGCGCGGCGAGCGTCGAGAGCTTGTGGTTGGGCGCCTCGTCGCGCGTCACGACGCGCCGGGCGAGGGGGACCGTGTCGAGGACCTGGTTGCCGGGCCAGTCGTAGCCCGCTCCGCGCGCCGCCGCCTTGAGGAACCCGATGTCGAACGGCGCGTTGTGCGCGACCAGGACCGCGCCTCGGGAGAACT
Organism: Oerskovia sp. NPDC056781; assembly: GCF_042789955.1. Classification (NCBI taxonomy): domain Bacteria; kingdom Bacillati; phylum Actinomycetota; class Actinomycetes; order Micrococcales; family Cellulomonadaceae; genus Oerskovia; species Oerskovia sp. NPDC056781. The sequence goes on along the minus strand of NZ_JBHUAD010000127.1, from coordinate 9,649 downwards.
CGAGGAACGAGGGCAGCACAGCCTCGATCGGGGGCGCGGTCGCGACCATCGCGGTGCTGATCCCGGTCAGGCGGGCGATGAACGCCGGGACGGGCGCGCCGGGGTTGACGAGGGTCTGGAACTCGCCGAGGACCTCGCCTCCGCGGACCTTGACGGCGCCGATCTCGGTGATCCCCGCCGAGGCGGGCGAGCCCCCCGTCGTCTCGAGGTCCACCACGACGAACGTGACGTCCTGCAACGGGGTGCCCAGCTCGTCGAGGCCGAGCTGGACCGGCATGCTCCCAGGGGCGACGTCAGGGGTGAACGAACGGACCGAGAGCTGCGGGGGAGCGGCCGAGGCTGCGGCGGTCGGGGACGGCATGGGCCCGAACGTACCGGGGGGCACCGACACGGTCGGTGGCGGCCGTGCGGGACGTGGCGCACGCCCGCGCCGCGCCGTCAGGACCCGACGCCCCGTTCGCCCGTAGTGTTGACCCATGGATGGGACGAGTCGGGACAACAAGGACGCCGCGCCGGGCTCGGCCGAGATCCCGGGCGCGTCCGCGGGGGCGCCGCCGGAGGGTGACGTCTCCCGTCCGCCCGTCCCGCCCGAGGTCCGCACCCAGCTCCTCGAGCTGGCCGCGCGCACCCTCGGCGCGTGGGACCCCGCGACGGTCCCGGCCGCGCTGCGCCGCGTCAGGACGTTCGCACCGCGTCGGCGCGCCGCGTCCGGCGCCGTCCCGCTCTGGCAGGCGCTCGAGTCCAGCCCGTCGTTCCGGTCCGCGGTCGCAGCCGCGTGGAGCACCGCGCACCCGCGGGAGGCGCGCGAGCTCGTGCCCGACGGCGCCGCGACCACCGCGACGACCGGCCCCGGCTCGTCGGCCGGGCCGGGCGACGACGATGGGGGCCCCGGCTCGGGCGCCGTCTCCGTCTCCGTCGACGTGGCGACCGAGCCCCTGGTCGCCCCCACGGAGCCGGCGAGCGCGACGCCGGCCGTGCGCGAGGTGCCCGCTCCGGCGCCCGGCCCCGCACCCGACCGCACGTCCGCCCCCGAGGGGAGCGACGCCGTCGGGCAGGACGGGAGAGCCGCCCCCGCGGCCCACGCCGTCCCTGACAGGGCAGGACGCGCCCTGGATCTCGCCGTCGGCGCGTTCCTGCTGCGCCCGGACGGCTGGCAGAGCTACCTCGACCGAGCGCTCCAGGACGCCCAGGAACGCGAGCACGAGCAGCGCCGGGCCCAGGAGGCCGAACGGGCCGTCGTCGAGCGTGACAAGGCCCTTGCCGAGCTCGACGCGACCAGGCTGGCCGCGGCCGCCGACCGCGCCGCGCTCGAGGAGGCTCGTGCCGAGGTCGCGAGCCTTCGCCGCACCGAGCGCAAGCTGCGATCGGACGCCGACCGGGCACGTTCCGAGGCGCGCGCCGCCCGCGCCGAGGCCGACGAGCGGACACAGGCCGCCGAGGCGCTCGCAGCCCAGGCCGCCGCCGAGCGGCGTGAGGCCGCGGTCGCGCTCGAACGGGCCCACGCGGCCCGCGACGAGGCGCGGACCCTCACGCACACCGGGGCCGAGCTCGCCAACGCACGAGCACGACTGCTGCTGGAGACGGTCGTCGACGCGGCGGTCGGGCTCCGCCGAGAGCTCGGGATCCCACCGACCACGTTGCGCCCGGGCGACACCGTGGCCCCCGTCGAGGTCGACGCGGCCGGGCACGGCACGGGCGGCACGACGCGACCCGGCTCGCGCGGTCGCGCGGGCGACGACCCGGCGCTGCTCGACGACGTGCTCGCCGTGCCCCAGATGCACCTGATCGTCGACGGGTACAACGTCAGCAAGACGGGCTTCGGCACGCTCACGCTCGCGCAGCAGAGACGCCGCCTCGTCGACGGGCTCGTGCGCATCGCGTCGCGCACGGGCGCCGAGGTCACGTGCTGCTTCGACGGCCAGGAGCTGGGGCACATGCCGCCCGCGAGCACGCGCGGGGTCCGCGTCCTCTTCTCGTCCGGGGAGATCGCCGACCACCTGATCCGACGCCTGGTCGCCGCGGAGCCCGAGGGGCGGCCCGTGGCGGTCGTCACGAGCGACCGCGAGGTCGCCGACGACGTCCAGGCCATGGGGGCGGTCGCCATCGGCTCGCCCGCGCTCGTCGGGCGGCTCGCGCGGCTCTGAAGGCCGGCGGGTCGTCACCCTCGGCGAGCGGGTGCGTCACCGTCGGTGAGCGGGGGCGTCACCCTGGGCGGGCGGGTCGAGAGGCGACGACGGCCGGCCCCCTGGTGGGGACCGGCCGCCTGGGTCCGTCGTGCCCGTCGTGCAGGCGTCTCAGCTCGCGTCAGGTCACTGCGCGGGCACGCCCGAGTAGATCGCGTCGACCTCGACCGAGAAGTCCTTGAGGACGACGTTGCGCTTGACCTTGAGCGACGGCGTCAGGTAGCCGTTCTCGACCGTGAAGTCCGTCGCCAGGATGGTGAACTTGCGGATCGACTCGGCGCGCGAGACGGCCTTGTTGGCGCGGTCCACCGCGGTGTCGAGCGCCGCGAGGACGTCCACGTCGAGAGCCGCGGCGTCGACGCTCATGGGCTCCTTGCCGTGCATCGCGAGCCAGCCGGGCAGGCCCTCGGGGTCGAGCGTCACGAGGGCGCCGATGAACGGCTGGCCGTCGCCGACGACCACGCACTGGCTCACGAGCGCGTGCGCGCGGATGCGGTCCTCGAGCACGGCCGGGGCGACGTTCTTGCCACCCGCGGTCACGATGATCTCCTTCTTGCGCCCGGTGATGCGCAGGAACCCGTCCTCGTCGAGCGAGCCCAGGTCGCCCGTGCGGAACCAGCCGTCGACGAACGCGTCGGCCGTGGCCTGCGGGTTGTTGTGGTAGCCACGGAAGACGTGGTGTCCCTGGAGGAGGATCTCGCCGTCCTCCGCGATCTTCGCGCCGCATCCGGGGAGCTGGGGCCCGACCGTCCCGATCTTGGTCGCCGTGGGGCGGTTGACCGACGTCGGGGCCGTGGACTCGGTCAGGCCGTAGCCCTCGAGGATGCGCACGCCGATGCCGCGGTAGAAGTGGCCCAGGCGCTCGCCGAGCGGTGCACCGCCCGAGACGGCCCACTTGGTCTGGCCACCGAGCGCCGCGCGCAGCTTCTTGTAGACGAGCGCGTCGGCGACCTTGTGCTGGATCTTGAGGCCGAGACCCGGCCCCTTGGGGTCGTCGAGCGCGCGGGACCAGGCGATCGCGGTCGCGGCGGCCCAGTGGAAGATCTTGACCTTGCCGCCCGCGGCGGCCTTCTGCTCCGAGGAGTTGTAGACCTTCTCGAACACGCGGGGCACCGAGAGGATGTACGTCGGCCTGAACTCGCCCAGGTCCTCCAGGAGGGTCTTGGTGTCCGGGGTGTGGCCGAGCACCGTGCCGCCCGCGACGACGAGCACGCCGATGAAGCGCGCGAACACGTGTGCGAGCGGCATGAAGAGCAGCGTCCGGCCGTTGGCCTCGGCGAAGACCTCGGGCAGCGCCTCGACGGCGTTGACCGTCAGCGAGTAGAAGTTCTCGTGCGTGAGCTCGGCCCCCTTGGGGCGGCCGGTGGTGCCCGAGGTGTAGATGATGGTCGCGACGTCGGCGAGGTTCGCGAGGCCGCGGCGGCGGGCGATCTCGTCGTCGCTGACGTCCTTGCCCGCCTCCTTGAGCGCGGCGATCCCGCCGTCGTCGATCACGAACACGTCGCGGAGCTCGGGGGCCTGCTCACGGACCTCGGCGACGGTTTCGGCGTGCGCGGCCGACTCGACGACGAGCAGCTTGACGGCCGCGTCCGAGAGGATCCACTGGACCTGCTCGGCGCTCGAGGTCTCGTACAGCGGCACGGGCACGGCTCCCGCGGCCCACGTGGCCCAGTCGAGCAGCGTCCACTCGTAGCGGGTGCGGGACATGATGCCGACGTGGTCGCCGGGCTCGACGCCCAGTGCGACGAGGCCCTTGGCGACGGAGACGACGTCGGTGTCGACCTCCCGTGCCGAGAGGGTCTTCCAGGGGGCGCCCGGCCCGCTCTTGACCTCGATCATGGGGAGGTCAGGCCCGGCGGCGACGCGGGTCGCGAAGAGGTCGTTGAGGTTGTCGAGAGGATCGACATCGATGATGCGCGGTGCGCTGAACTCGTCCATGCTGGCTCCAGTGGCAGAAGTCGACGGTGTGAGAACAGTACCCACAGGTCGCAAGTGTCGTTGACCGCCTCCGAGTCGGTACTCTTCATGGTGCTGTGCGCTGTTGCGCAAGATTTCAGGCCGTACCTGGGCGAAGACCGGGAGCGACCGGACTTCGGAGCCGACGGACGTACGCAGAACCGATGCCGAGGCGGTGCACAACCGTTACCGGCTGGTGTTCTCATCGGGAGTTCCAGACCGCTACGTGAGTGAGGACCTGACATGCATGCCATCGGAGTCGACATCGGCGGAACGAAGATCGCCGCGGGTGTGGTCGACGAGAACGGCACGATCCTTGCGCAGACGCGTCGCGACACCGAGCCCGACGACGTCGCGAGCATCGACGCGGCGGTCGCGGACGTCTACGCGGAGCTGTCCAAGGAGTTCCAGGTCGAGGCCATGGGCCTGGCCGCGGCCGGCTTCGTGAGCCCCGACCGCTCGTCGGTCCTCTTCGCCCCCAACATCGCGTGGCGCGAGTACCCGCTGGCCGACAAGGTCCGCACGCTCATCGGCGACGACGACGTCAAGATCGTCGTCGAGAACGACGCCAACGCGGCGGGCTGGGCCGAGTTCGCGTTCGGCGCGGGCCGCGACGCCTCCGACATGCTCATGCTCACGGTCGGCACGGGGCTGGGCGGCGCGATCATCGTCGACCGCAAGCTCGTGCGCGGGCGCTGGGGCGTGGCGGCCGAGGTCGGCCACATGCGCGTCGTGCCCGGCGGTCACTACTGCGGCTGCGGCCACGAGGGCTGCTGGGAGCAGTACGCCTCCGGGAGCGCTCTCGTGCGCGACGGCCAGGCCGCGCTCATCGCCCAGCCCGACCGCGCCGGCGCCCTCCTCGAGCTCGCGGGCGGCGACCCGTCCAAGCTCAACGGTCCCCAGATCACGCAGGCCGCGCAGGCGGGCGACGAGCTCGCGATCGAGCTGCTCGCGACCCTGGGCCGCTGGATCGGCGAGGGGGCCGCGTCGGTCACGGCGCTGCTCGACCCCGAGCTCATCGTCATCGGCGGCGGCGTGGGCGCGGCGGGCGACCTGCTGCTCCAGCCGGTCCGCAAGGCCTTCGCGGACCAGCTCTCGGCCCGCGGCCACCGGCCCGAGGCGCAGATCGACCTCGCCCAGCAGGGCAACGAGGCCGGCATCGTCGGCGCGGCGGACCTCGCCCGCAGCTAGCGACCCGCACGGCCCCGGCTTCCGCGTGAGGAGGCCGGGGCCGCGCCGCGCGCTCGGGAGCGGACGCTCCCCGGGGAGCGCCGCCGTCGGGCAGGGTGCAGCGTGTCGCCCGCGCCGGCCACGGCCCGGGCCCGACGGCGCAGGGCGCCCTCAGACGACGGCGCCCGGTCCCGCGTGGTCGTCCTCGCGGCGGTGCGGCATGCGCCAGAGCAGCACGGCCAGCCCGGCGAGGAACAACCCGCCCGCGACCTGCGCGACGATCGTCGGGAAGGGGCGCAGCACGACCATGCCGACGAGCAGCAGCACGGGGATGCCCGCGACCAGGCCCCAGGCCATGGTCATGAGCGGGTCGCGTCCCATGCCGATCTCGGGGTCCGGGGGAGTGAAGTGGCTCTCGGCGTCCTCGAGGTCCTCGACCTCGGGCGTCGTCGGCCAGTCCCGGGGGCCCGGAGCCTGGACCCAGGGCGCGACGGGGAAGGTCTCGTGCAGGTCGCGCGGGCCGGCGGACGTCGGGCGGTCGGCGCCGGCGGCGCTCTCCGCCGCCGCGGACTCCGCCGCGGCGGACACGTCGGAGAGGTCCGCGACGATGTCGGCCCAGCGGGCCTCGACGTCGGGAAGGTCGTCGTGGGGCGTGCTCGATGCATCGGTCGATCCGGGGTCGGTCGGGTCGATCGCGTCGTCCTTCCCGTCGTTCTCACCCTGCGGTCCTGCATTCGGTGCGGCCATGGGGTTCACTCTAGAGTCGGAAGAGCGCCTCGTGTTCGCGAGGGCCACCAAGGAGGAACGTTGTTCTACTGGTTCATGAAGCAGGTGATGGTCGGCCCCCTGCTCCGGCTGCTCTACCGTCCGTGGACGCGCGGCGTCGAGAACGTGCCCGACGAGGGCGGCGCGATCCTCGCGAGCAACCACCTCGCGGTCATCGACTCGTTCATCCTTCCTCTCGTGCTGAACCGCAAGGTGCAGTTCCTCGGCAAGTCCGACTACTTCACGGGCAAGGGGATCAAAGGGCGCCTGACAGCCGGCTTCATGCGCGGCGTGGGGACCATCCCGGTGGACCGCGCAGGCGGCAAGGCCAGCGAGGCGGCGCTCACCACGGGCCTGAGGGTCCTCGGCGACGGCGAGCTGTTCGGGATCTACCCCGAGGGCACCCGGAGCCCTGACGGGCGCCTGTACCGCGGCAAGACGGGCGTCGCGCGGCTCGCGCTCGAGTCCGGCGCGCCCGTGGTCCCCGTCGCGATGATCGGCACCAACATCGCCCAGCCCATCGGCAAGGTCATCCCCAAGCCCATGCGCATCGGGATCGTGATCGGCGAGCCGCTCGACTTCAGCCGCTACAAGGGCATGGAGAACGACCGCTTCATCCTGCGCTCGGTCGCGGACGAGATCATGTACGCGATCATGAGCCTGTCGGGTCAGGAGTACGTCGACATCTACGCCGCGACGGCCAAGGCCCGCCTCGCCACCGGCCCCGCCGCTACCACACCTCCGGCCTCGCCCGCAGCGCCGGGCGGCAGGCCGGTCCCGGACGTCCAGGTTCCGGAACCGCCGCAGGAGGAGCCCGCACCGTCAGTAGACTGAGGGAGCAGGCCGTCCCGCTGCCCCGGGTGATCCCCGGCGTCCCTCGACGCAGGCACGGCGGCATCCTTCAACGAGAGGCTCCTTTGCTATGTCTGATCGTCGGCAGGTCCGTCGCGTCGCACTCCTGACGGCCGGTGGTTTCGCCCCGTGCCTGTCCTCCGCCGTCGGTGGCCTGATCGAGCGCTACACCGAGCTCGCCCCCGAGGTCGAGATCATCGCCTACCAGCACGGCTACCACGGCCTGCTGACCGGCACCAAGATCGTCGTCGACGCGGAGACCCGCAAGAAGGCGGGCGTCCTGCACCGCTTCGGCGGCTCGCCGATCGGCAACTCGCGCGTCAAGCTGACCAACGCGAAGGACTGCGTCAAGCGCGGGCTCGTCCAGGAGGGTCAGGACCCGCTGCAGGTCGCGGCCGAGCAGCTCAAGGCCGACGGCGTCGACGTCCTGCACACCATCGGTGGCGACGACACGAACACGACGGCGGCAGACCTCGCGGCCTACCTGCACGAGAACGACTACGAGCTCACGGTCGTGGGCCTGCCCAAGACGATCGACAACGACGTGATCCCGATCCGTCAGTCGCTCGGTGCGTGGACCGCGGCCGAGGAGGCCGCCGGGTTCGCGCGCAACATCATCGGCGAGCACCGCTCGGGCCCGCGCATGCTCATCGTGCACGAGGTCATGGGCCGCCACTGCGGCTGGCTGACCGCGGCCTCGGCCGCCGAGTACCGCAAGTGGCTCGACACGCAGGAGTGGGTCCCGGGCATCGGCCTGACCAAGGAGCGGTGGGACATCCACGCCGTCTTCGTCCCCGAGCTCGCGCTCGACATCGAGGCCGAGGCCGCGCGCCTGCGCACCGTCATGGACGAGGTCGGCAACGTCAACATCTTCCTGTCCGAGGGCGCCGGCATGAACGAGATCGTCGCGCAGCTCGAGGCGTCGGGCGAGACGGTCGAGCGCGACCCGTTCGGCCACGTCAAGCTCGACACCATCAACCCGGGTGCCTGGTTCGCCAAGCAGTTCGCGGAGAAGCTGGGCGCCGAGAAGACCATGGTCCAGAAGTCGGGCTACTACTCCCGTGCGGCCGCCGCGAACGCCGAGGACCTGCGCCTCATCAAGTCGATGACGGACCTCGCGGTCGACTGCGCGTTCAAGGGCGAGTCGGGCGTGATCGGCCACGACGAGGAGAACGGCGACCGACTGCGCGCGATCGAGTTCCCGCGCATCGCCGGCGGCAAGGCGTTCGACGTCTCGCAGCAGTGGTTCGGCGAGCTGCTGGGCGAGATCGGCCAGCCGCTCGTGCCGGCTGCCCCCGCGGAGCACTGATCCGCTGATGGCGACCACGACCGGCGCGGAGATCAGCCAGGGACTGGACGCGTTCCGTTCCCTCGTCGCGCAGCAGCAACCCACGTGGCCCGACGCCGCGGCCCTCGCGGACGTGTCCGCGCGGCTCGCGGCCTCCGCGCCGCTCGTGGTCCCCACCGAGGCCGACACCCTGCGCTCGCGGCTCGCCGCCGCGGGCCGGGGCGAGGCCTTCCTCCTGCAGGGCGGCGACTGCGCCGAGACGTTCGCGGACGCCAACGCCCTGCGCATCCGCAACAAGGTGCGCACCATCCTGCAGATGGCCGTGATCCTCACGCACGGCGCGAGCATGCCCGTCGTGAAGATGGGGCGTCTCGCGGGGCAGTACGCCAAGCCGCGCAGCTCGAACGACGAGACGCGCGAGGGCGTCACGCTGCCTGCGTACCGGGGCGACATGGTCAACGGGCACGCGTTCACGCCCGAGGACCGGGTCCCGGACCCCGAGCGCCTGATGCAGGCGTACCGGATCTCGTCGGCCACGCTCAACGTGGTGCGCGCGTTCACGGGCGGCGGGTTCGCCGACCTGCGCCAGGTGCACGAGTGGAACCGCGGCTTCATGCGGAACCCGGCCTACGCGCGCTACGAGAGCACGGCGGCGGAGATCGACCGCGCGATCCGCTTCATGAAGGCCTGCGGCGTCGACTTCGACGCGCTGCGCACCGTGGAGTTCTTCGTGAGCCACGAGGCGCTCATCCTCGACTACGAGCGTTCGCTCACGCGCATCGACTCGCGCTCGGGCGAGGCCTACGACACCTCGGGCCACTTCCTGTGGATCGGGGAGCGCACGCGCCAGCTCGACGGCGCGCACGTCGACTTCCTGTCGCGCGTGGCCAACCCGATCGGGGTCAAGCTCGGCCCGACCACGGCTCCCGACGACGCGCTGCGCCTCATCGACAAGCTCAACCCGGACGCCGTCCCCGGTCGGCTGACGTTCATCACGCGCATGGGGGCGGGCAAGATCCGTGACGCGCTGCCCGCGCTCGTGGAGGCCGTGCGGGAGTCCGGCGCACCCGTCACCTGGGTCACGGACCCCATGCACGGCAACACCATCACGTCCGACAGCGGCTACAAGACGCGCCGGCTCGAGGACGTCCTGGACGAGGTCCGGGGCTTCTTCGAGGTCCACCGCGCGCTGGGCACGGTGCCAGGGGGCCTGCACGTCGAGCTCACCGGTGACGACGTGACCGAGGTGCTGGGCGGCAGCGAGGAGATCGACGACGCGGGCCTGGCCCTGCGCTACGAGACCCTCGTGGACCCGCGCCTGAACCACCAGCAGTCGCTCGAGATGGCGTTCCAGGTCGCGGAGATGCTCCAGGCTCGCTGAGCCGTCGCCCGCCCGGCTCGACCCCACCCAGCCCGACGGCGGCGCACCCGCAGG
>NZ_JBHUAD010000126.1:0-11668 GCF_042789955.1 Oerskovia sp. NPDC056781 | reverse complement strand
GCCCGCCGCCCGTCGCCCGGCGTCGAGCGGGCGGCGGGCGGTGCTCAACGAGCAGTCAGCAGTGGACCGCGCCGAGCTCTGCGAACAGGGCGCTGTTGAGGCGGAACGCGCGCTTGGCCTCGGCGACCGTCTCGGCGAGCTGGGAGTCCGTGAGGTCCAGGGCGTCGAGGCGCTCGCGGTAGACGTCCTTGAAAGGCTTGGCCTTGGGGATCTCGTCGAACGTGTAGAACGCGAGACCGTCGGGGCCGAGCCCGTAGTGGCGCTCCATCATGCGCTTGATGATCTGGCCGCCCGACAGGTCGCCGAGGTAGCGCGTGTAGGCGTGCGCGGCGTAGGCGGACAGCGACGTGCCGACCTCGAGGAGGCGGGACACGTAGGCCTCGGTCGCGGGCAGGATGCGGATCTCGGTGGCCCAGTCGGGGCCGACGAGGAACGCGAGGTCCTTCTCGATCGACGGTGTGCGCGTCAGCTCGTCGAACACGAGGGTCGCGCCCTGGGCGTCGTCGCGGATCTGGGCGCTGGCCTGCTCGAGCGCGCCGTAGATCGCGTACTGCTGCGCGGCGAGGTCCGTGTAGGCGGCGACGTCCAGCTCGCCGCCCATGAGCTTCTCGACGAAGCCTGTGGTCTCGGCCTGCTCGTGCTCGGGGCGGGTGCCCTCGCGCAGGCGCAGCGACAGGGACGCGGGTGCGGCGCCGGTGGCGGGGCGGGTCTCAGCGGTCATCTCAGCGGTCACGGTGGCTCCTGCGGTTCGTCGTGTCACGTGCACGACGTCGGCACGGGCGCCAGGGGGTCGGCGCCGGTCCGCGGTGTGTCGTGACACATCGTCATGACGTCGCGTCAGGAACGATACAACAGTGAGGTGAGGTTTACCTATGCTCTGTGGGGGAGGTCTCATGGAATGGGCAGGTGGGTTCGCCGCCGTCACCGCGTGGGCAGCGCGTGCTCCGCGACGTCCTCGGGGTTCGGCAGGCCGTGCAGGAACCGGTACCCGACCGCCGCGACGGCGACGGTGAGCCCGCCCGCGACGAGCAGCGGCGTCGTGAGGTCGATCCGGGCGAGCAGCCCGCCCAGCAGCGAGCCGAGCGGCATGGTCCCCCAGAGCAGCGTCCGCCACGTCCCGTGGACCCGGCCCAGCAGGTGCCCCGGGATCGCGGCCTGCCGCAGTGACATGACCAGGACGTTCCACACCGACGTCGAGCCGAACGACACCGCGAGGCACACGACCGCGACGGGGACCGTCGGGAAGAACCCCATGACCACCAGTGCGACCGGTCCGACGAAGTTCGCCGCCGCCATGACCGGGCCCGCGCCGAAGCGGACCTTGAGCGGGCTCACCACCACGGCCCCGACGATCCCGCCGACGGCCCCCGAGAGCATGAACACGCCGAACCACTGCTCGGGCACGTCGAGCCGTTCGAGCACGAACAGCACGTCGGTCGCGATGGCCGCCGCGAAGAACAGCGCGATCAGGATGCTGAGGAACCACAGCGGGCGCAGCATGGGGTGGCTCATGATGAAGCGGAAGCCGTCGGTGAGCTGGCGGGCGAACGTCGTGCGGACGGGCGCGAGCGCGTGGTGCGCCTGATGCGCCCGGTGGGCACCGGCCGCGGCGGCGGGCAGGAAGAACGCGAGCACGCCCGCGACCGCGTAGGACAGCGCGCCGATCCCGAGCGGGATCACGACGGCGACCGCGAACAACGCCGACGTCAGGGGGACTGCGAGGAAGTTCTGCACCACGAGCTCGCCCGCCTCGATGCGGGAGTTGGCGCGCGGCAGGTCGGGTCGGCGCACGATCGCGGGGACGACGGCCCGAATGGCGCCGTCGTACAGCGTCTCGAGCGCGCCGTACGCGAAGATCACGACGTAGAGCCACCAGATGGTCAGCGTGCCGGTCGCGAACAGCGTCAGGAGCAGGGCTGCGAGCAGGGTGCGGGCGCCGTTGGCGATCGCCATGGCGTGGCGGCGGTCGATGCGGTCGAGCAGCACCCCGGACGGGATCGCGAAGAACAGCCAGGGGAGCATCGCGACGGCTGCGATCCCCGCGACGAGCAACGGGTCGTCGGTGAGGCGGGCTGCGAGGAGCGGTGCGGCGACGCGCGCGATGCCGTCGGCCAGGCTCGAGCTGATGTTCGCGGTGAAGACGTTGGTGAACGACCGGCCGAGCCCGCGGCGGGCGGGTCCGTCGGGGGACCCGGGCGGCGTCGGGGTGTCGTCAGGGGGGAGGGGGAGGGCTGGGGGCACCGGAAGACTCTAGGCGCCCGGCAGTGCGAGCCCGCGACGGCCCGACGGCGGAGCACCGGCCGACCTGTCGGGTGCGGGCGAGGCGGGCGCGGATCCTTGCGCCGGGGGCTGGTGAGCCGGTGTCCGGAAACGACGTCCTAGACCGCGACGTCCTGCGTCCGGCGCGCCACGAGCGCGCTCTTTCCGCGCTTGCGCTGGGCCGCGGCGAACATGGCCATGAACACGGTGGCGGTCACGATCGCGGCGATCGTGTTCGCGACGGTGCCCGCGGGCGTCGAGTGGCGGTCGCCGAGCGTCACGAGCAGCGCGAGGTTCACCAGCCAGTGCACGAGGGTCGCGAGCGCGACACGCTGCCGCACGGTTCCGCGCCCGAAGTGGCCCATGAGCACGGACAGCGCGACGGCCGCGAGCAGGAAGCCCACGATCACGACGGGCCCCGCGGAGAAGATCTGCACGTGCCACGCACCCCACACGAGGCCCGTCACGACGCTCGCGGCCAGGAGGGAGAACCGGTTCTCGAGCAGCGGCTGGAGCATGCCGCGCCACCCGATCTCCTCGCCGGCTGCACCCACGAGGTACGTGAGGAGGAGCAGCGCGAACGGCACGCCCGCGGTCGCGTGGACCCCTTCGAGGGGTTCGCCCTGCACCAGGAGCACGGCGACGAGCACGCCCCAGTAGAGCAGGCACGCGGCGAACGCCAGGACCAGGTGAGCGACGACCTGACGGCGCGGGACGGCGTCGGGCAGGAGAGGGGCGAGGCGTCCGCGGAAGACGGCGAGCGTGGTCCCGGCCCCGACCGCGGGGCCGAGCTGGACGAGCGCGAGCACTGACGGGTCGATCCCCGAGACCGGCTGGAGGAGGAGCAGCGCGCCCGACGCGACGAACGTCGCGACGACGAACGTGAGGGTCGGGGCGAGGAAGGCGCGGGGTGCTGGCGCCGGGGCGGTCGAGGTCACGCCGCAGGCTCCCAGCCTGTCGCGCGGGGTGTCAAACCTCAGCCGGCGACGAGCTCCTGCGCGCCCACGGCCCGCAGGACGAACGCCTCGGTCGCCTCGATCGCGCGCTCGCGCTGGGCGGGGTCCTCCGGGATGAGGCGGCCCGAGAGGCACGCGTTGACGAGCTGGACCGTGGTGCCGAGGTCCTGCTCGGGGAACTCGCCGCACTCGATGCCCGCGGTCAGGATGCGGCGCAGCGTGTCCTCGACGATCACGGCGTGCTCGCGCAGGCGCTGCTGCGTGCCGCGAGAGAGCACGGTCCGCAGGTCCGGCCCGGGCGCCAGGTGGAAGACGCGCTTGAGCTGCGCCTGTTGGCGGATGTAGGTGCGGAGCTGCTCGACCGGGTCGTCGACGCCCTCGAGCGCGCGCTCGAGCGTCCCGACGTACTGCTCGGTCTCGTGGGTGATGAAGCCGAGGAGCAGCGACTCCTTGTCGGGGAAGTGGTTGTACACCGCCGTGCGGCCCACTCCGGCCGCGGCGGCGATGTCCGCGAGCGAGATCGCGTCGAAGCCGCGGTCCATCATGAGGTTCGAGAGCGCCGCGAAGAGCTTCTGACGGGTCTGTGCGCGGTGCTCGTGGAGCGAACCGCCGATGATCTTCGGCATGCTGACATCATAGGCACTCCTTGTCAGATTGCTAATCCGCGCCGTTCCGCGGCCCAGGACGGCGTGCGCCGAGCCACCTACACTGGCCCCAGGACCGGCAGGACTCGACGAGGGTGTCGAAGGAGGCGATCATGACCGACCCTGCCACCGTGAGCGCCGCCCACGAGGCCTTCCTGAGCACGGGAGCGCTCCCGCCCGGCATCCGTCCCCTCGTCGCGGCGTCATGGCGGCGCAGCGCCCGCAGCGGCGTCGACCCCGACGTCCCCCACCCCGACGTGTCGATGTCCGACGCCGACCTCGGCTCCTACCGTGCGCGGCACCCGCTCGCGCGCGCCATGCCGATCGTGCGCGACCTCCTCGTCGCGGGGCTCGCGGGCGAGAGCGCGGTCGTCGCGATGACGGACGACTCCGGGCGGCTCCTGTGGGTCGAGGGCAGCGCGAGCGTGCGCGACGACGTCGGGCGCATCGGCTTCGTCGAGGGCGCGGTGTGGCGCGAGGAGCGTGTGGGGACCAACGCGCCCGGCACGGCCCTCGCGACGGGCCGACCTGTCCAGGTCCTCGGCGCCGAGCACTTCACGCGCCCCGTCCAGTCGTTCAACTGCGCGGCCGCCCCGGTGCGCGACCTGCGCACGGGCCGCGTCCTCGGGGTCCTCGACGTCACGGGCGGCCAGGTCGCCGCGTCGGGCCTCGTGCTGTCCCTCGTGCGCGCCTCGGTCGCGGCGGTCGAGCGCGAGCTCGCCGAGCGGGCGGAGCGGTCCGAGCAGTTCGAGCAGAGTGCCACCGGTTCGCAGATCGGCCCCTTCGCCCCCCGCCTCGACGTGCTGGGCGTGTCCAACGGGGTGCTCCGCGCCGCGCCGGGGGCAGCGGCGGGCTGGCCTGCCCCGGGCACCTACGCGACCGCGCCCGACGGCGGCACGCACGCGGCGCCGTCGGGCCGCCTGAGCCTTCGCCACAGCGAGATCCTGCTGCTGCTCGCCACGTCCCCGCGGGGGCTCGGCGCGGACGAGCTGGCCGTGCTGCTGCACCCCGGCGAGCTGTCCGACGTGACGGTGCGCGCCGAGGTGTCGCGGCTGCGACGGGCCGTCGGGCCGTTGCTGGGCGGGTCACGGCCCTACCGGCTCGGCGCGCCCCTGCGCACCGACCTCGACACCGTGCGCGACCTCCTCGCCGCGGGCGACGTGCACGCCGCGCTCACCGCCTACCCGGGCCCGGTGCTGCCGCGCTCGGTCGCGCCGGGCGTCGAGAGGCTGCGCGACGAGCTGTCGGCCGAGGTCCGCGGGGCGGTCCTCGCGTCGGGCGACGTCGGGGCGCTGGGGCGCTGGCTCGCGAGCGACGAGGGGGTTGACGACCACGCGGCGTGGCGCCGGCTCGCGGCGCTCGCCGCCCCCGGGACCCCCGCGGCGGCCCGGGCCCGCGCGCGCCTCGCGCTGCTGGACCGCTCGCTGCGCTGACGACGCGGTCGTTCTGACACCGTGACTGCAACCCTCCTGCAACCCTGCGCTGCGTAACGTCCGGTGCACCCGGGCGCAACGGTGCGCCCCGGGATGTGGACCGCACCGGACGGCGGGCAGACGGCAGGCGGCGGGCCACGCACGGCACAGAGCACTGCAAGGAGGCAGACGCACATGACCGTCTACGCTGCCCCGGGCACCCCCGGAGCCATCGCCGAGTACAAGTCTCGCTACGACCACTGGATCGGCGGCGAGTACGTCGCCCCGGCGAGCGGGCGCTACTTCGAGAACCCGAGCCCCGTCACGGGCCGCACCTTCACCGAGGTCGCGCGCGGCACGGCCGAGGACATCGACCGCGCCCTGGACGCCGCGCACGGTGCCGCCCGGACCTGGGGGAGGACGACCGCGACCGAGCGCGCCGTGATCCTCAACAAGATCGCCGACCGCATGGAGGCGAACCTCGAGAAGATCGCGGTCGCCGAGACGTGGGAGAACGGCAAGCCCGTGCGCGAGACCCTCGCCGCGGACATCCCCCTCGCGATCGACCACTTCCGCTACTTCGCGGGCGCGATCCGGGCCCAGGAAGGGTCGATCTCGGAGATCGACGAGGACACGATCGCCTACCACTTCCACGAGCCGCTGGGCGTGGTCGGGCAGATCATCCCGTGGAACTTCCCCATCCTCATGGCGGTGTGGAAGCTGGCCCCGGCGCTCGCTGCGGGAAACTGCGTGGTCCTCAAGCCGGCCGAGCAGACGCCCGCGTCGATCCTGTTCCTGATCGACATCATCGGGGACCTGCTGCCGCCGGGCGTCCTCAACGTGGTCAACGGGTTCGGGGTCGAGGCGGGCAAGCCGCTCGCGTCGAGCCCCCGCATCCGCAAGATCGCGTTCACGGGCGAGACCACCACGGGCCGGCTCATCATGCAGTACGCGAGCCAGAACATCATCCCGGTCACGCTCGAGCTGGGCGGCAAGTCGCCCAACCTGTTCTTCGAGGACGTGGCGCGCGAGAAGGACGACTTCTACGACAAGGCCCTCGAGGGGTTCACGATGTTCGCCCTGAACCAGGGCGAGGTGTGCACGTGCCCGTCGCGCGCGCTCATCCAGACGTCGATCTACGACCAGTTCCTGGGTGACGCGATCGAGCGCACGAAGGCTGTCAAGCAGGGCAACCCGCTCGACACCGAGACGATGATCGGCGCGCAGGCGTCGAACGACCAGCTCGAGAAGATCCTCAGCTACATCGACATCGGCAAGGCCGAGGGGGCAAAGGTCCTCACGGGCGGCACCCGGGCGGAGATGAGCGGGGACCTCGCGGGCGGCTACTACGTGACGCCGACGATCTTCGAGGGCAAGAACTCGATGCGGATCTTCCAGGAGGAGATCTTCGGGCCCGTCGTCGCGGTCACGGACTTCGCCGACTTCGACGACGCGATCACGGTCGCGAACGACACCCTGTACGGCCTGGGCGCGGGGGTGTGGTCGCGCGAGGCCAACATCGCCTACCGGGCGGGCCGCGAGATCCAGGCGGGCCGCGTGTGGACGAACTGCTACCACGCGTACCCGGCGGCGGCCGCGTTCGGCGGGTACAAGGGCTCTGGCGTGGGCCGTGAGAACCACAAGATGATGCTCGACCACTACCAGCAGACCAAGAACCTCCTGGTCAGCTACTCGGCCACGAGGCTCGGCTTCTTCTAGGCCGTGCCCGCCGTCGAGGACGGGGCCCTGGACCAGGGCCCCGCCCTCTGGTCCAGCCGCAGTTCCGCCGTCCAGTCCGCCACGAGGGGAGAAGGATCATGCCCGACGACGTCACGTCCGGCCCGCAGGTCACCGCACCGGGGGCGGGAGCATCGTCGCCCGGCGAGGTGCGGCCCGGCCGGGTGGCGCTGACCCCGGCCGCGGCCGAGCTGCTCGCGCGCCTGCGGGTCCAGTACGGCGAGCTCATGTTCCACCAGTCAGGGGGTTGCTGCGACGGCTCGTCGCCCATGTGCTACCCGCAGGGCGAGTTCCTGACGTCGGAGGCCGACGTGCACCTGGGCGACCTGGTCGTCGTCGACCCGTTCTCCGAGCTCGCCGAGGCCGAGCTCGCCGACCTCGCGCTGAGCGGCCCCGCAGGACCGCTGGGCGTCGGGATCGTGCTCGACGGGGACGCGGACGCCGTCGATCCTGGGGAGGCGACGTTCACCGTGCCGTTCTGGATGAGCCGCAGCCAGTTCGAGTACTGGAGCCACACGCACCTGACGGTGGACGTGGTGCCGGGGCGCGGGTCGGGGTTCAGCGTCGAGGCGCCCGAGGGGGTGCGCTTCATCATCCGGTCGCGGCTGTTCTCGGACGACGAGTCGGCGGCGCTCGCCGGCCAGGTGCTCTGAGGTCCGAGGATCACCCCCCGACCGCTGCGCCCGGCGCGCCACCCCGTGGCAGTGTTCGGACCATGAGCACCGAACGGTTCCGACCATGACCACCGACGCGCAGCCGCGACCCCGGGTCCCCGGCAAGGTGGTCCTCGCGTGCCTCGCCGCTGCGCTCGGCGGCCTGCTGTTCGGGTTCGACACGTCGGTGGTCAACTCCGCCGTCGGGGCGCTGAGCGAGCACTTCGAGCTGACCGCGAGCATGCGCGGCATGGTGGCCTCGCTGTCGCTCCTCGGGTGCGCCGTGGGGGCCTGGTTCGCGGGGTCGGTGTCGGAGCGGCTCGGCCGCGTGCGCGTCATGCTGCTCTCCGCGCTGCTGTTCGGTCTGTGCGCCGTGGCCGCGGCGTTCGCCCCGTCCGTGGCCGTGCTGCTGCCGGTTCGGTTGCTCGCGGGCGTCGGGATCGGCGCGGCGTCGGTCATGGCGCCCGCGTACATCGCCGAGATCGCCCCGCCGCGCTCGCGCGGGCGCCTGGGCGGGCTGCAACAGCTCTTCATCACCATCGGGATCTTCGTGGCGCTCGCCGTCGGGCTGGCGATGTCCCGCGCGGCCGGGGGCGCCGTGCACGACCTCTGGGCAGGGCTCCCCGCGTGGCGCTGGATGTTCCTGGTCGAGCTCGTCCCCGCGGCGCTCTACGGGTTCGCCGCCCTGCGCCTGCCCGAGTCGCCCCGGTACCTCGTGGGCCGGGGGCGCGAGGTCGAGGCCCAGCGCGTCCTGCAAGGGTTCACGGGCCTCGGCGACGACGAGGTGGACGAGGAGGTCGACCGGATCCGCACGTCGATCGGCGTGCACGCCACGACCTCGCTCCGGGACCTGCGCGGCCCCGCCCTGGGGCTGCGGCCCATCGTGTGGATCGGCCTGGGCGTCGCGGCCCTCATCCAGCTCAGCGGCATCAACGCGGTGTTCGTCTACTCGACGTCGTTGTGGGAGTCGGTCGGCTTCACCGAGTCCGAGGCCCTGACGATGTCGCTCGTGACCGCAGGGGTCAACATCGCGGTCACGGTCGTGGCGATCGGCCTCGCGGACCGGTTCGGGCGTCGCCCCATGCTCGCGGCCGGGTCGACGGGCATGGCGGTCGCGCTCGCGGTGACGGCGTTCGCGTTCGGGCAGGCGACGACGTCGGCCTCGGGCGAGCTGGTCTTCCCCATGGCGTGGGCCATGACGGCCCTCGTCGCCGTCAACCTCATGGTCGTCTCGTTCGGGCTCACGTGGGGGCCGCTCGGCTGGGTGCTGCTCGGGGAGATGTTCCCGCCCGCGATCCGGGCGACGGCGCTCGCGGTCGCCACGGCCGTGCAGTGGTTCGTGAACTACACCGTGACGAGGTCGTTCCCCGTGGTCAGCGAGGCGTGGGGGCTGCCCGCGACGTACGGGACGTTCGCCGCGATCTCTGCGTTCGGGGTGTTCTTCGTGCTGCGGTTCCTCCCGGAGACCAAGGGACGGTCCCTCGACGAGATGGGCGACGGGGCTCGGGCGGCATGACGCTCAGGACATCACCCTGTCGTCCTCTTCCCAGAGGTCGTCAGCGGCTCGTAGCGTTGAGTGCCGAGACCGGGGAGGATCGATGTTCACGCAGGTCGTCGTGCACCGTCCGCGCCCCGAGTTCCGCGACGCGACGCTCGCCTACCTCCAGCAGGCCGCCCTGATCACCCGGTCGGTCACGGGCCTCGTGCAGTCGGCGGTGTGGTCGGAGGGCGACGACGAGCGCCTGGTCCTCACGACGACCTGGGAGTCGTCGGAAGCCTTCACCGCGGGCGAGGACGCCCTGTTCGACCTGTTCCGGAGCGTGCCGTTCGAGGAGTGGATGCTCGAACCGCTCGACGTCCTCCTGCTCGACGAGATCCCGCCGCCTGCCCCGCAGGAGTGAGGCCCACGGGCTGGACCGGGGTTTCCGCGCCGCACAGCGGGGACCTAGCATCCCGTCATGACGACGCCTCAGCAGCCCGGCCAGGCCGATCCCTCCGGCATCACCCCTGACACCAAGGACTGGACCTGGGTCCTGGACCGCCCGTGCCCGGAGTGCGGGTTCGAGGCGGGGACGTTCGACCCGGACCGGGTGGGGTCCGCGGTCCGCGCGACGATCCCGCGCTGGCAGGACGTGCTCGCTCGCCCGGACGTCGCGGTGCGCCCCGACGAGCACACGTGGTCCCCGCTCGAGTACGCGGCGCACGTGCGCGACGTGTTCGGCATCTTCGACGTCCGTCTCGCGTCGATGGTCGAGGGCGACGACCCGCTGTTCGCGAACTGGGACCAGGACGCGGCGGCGCTCGCGGGCGACTACGAGCACCAGGACCCGCAGCTCCTCGCCCGGGAGATCGTGATCGCGGGCGACCGGATCGCGGGGAGGTTCGACGCCGTCGGGCCCGACGACTGGGAGCGGCCCGGCCGCCGGTCGAACGGCTCGGTCTTCACGGTGCGCACCCTGGGCCAGTACTTCCTGCACGACGTCGTCCACCACCTGCACGACGTCGGCGCACCCACCGCGTGACACGGCCCTGACGCCCGCACCCGACCCACGCCCGTAACCTCCCGGCATTCTGGGCGGTCCTCGACGCGTCTAGCGTCACGTCATGACGCTTCCTCCGACGGGGTGGGTCCCCGACCTGTACCGCAGTGACCACCTGCTCGCGCTGCCGCGTTCGCGCGGCGTCGCGCGGCCGGGGATCGAGGCGCTCTCGAGGGCCTGGTTCCCGGAGGCCGGCTGGGTCAGCGAGCCGACGAGCGGTCCGGCGGAGCGCCCCATGGCGGGCGCACGCTTCCGCGGCGTGGTGCCCGACGACGTCCGTCGCCCCGGGGTTCTCCGACTCACCGAGGGCGTCGAGGTCGTCGGTCCGTTCGTGGTGCTGTCGCCCGGCGCGCAGGGGCTGGGCCTGGCCTCCTCGGCCGCCGAGGTGTGGGCGGTCCGGGTGGCGCGCTCCTCACGGGGCAGGGCTCCGCTCGACGTCGAGGACCGCGACGGCCTCGGGCGGGTCTTCGCCGCGGGGCTCCCCGAGGAGCTGGAGCTGCGCGTCGTCCGGTGGGCCGTGGCGGCCGCGCGCAAGGTCGGGGGCAGCGTCGCGGTCGACGGTACGCAGGTGCTGGCGCCCGACCCGGCGCGTGGCGTCGACCTGACGTTGTTCAGCGCGCACGCGCTCACGCCCGAGTCGGCACTGGGGGTGCTGCGGACCTTCGTCCCGGGGGCGCACGTGTCCGGGGTCGAGGAGCGGGCGGACCGGCTGGTCGACTTCGCGCTGGTCGGGGAGACGCCGTACGACGGCGCGGTGCAGGTCGTGGTGCAGAAGGTGGACAGGGTGCCGGCGTCGTTGGCGCCGCTCGACTGGCGTGAGTACGGCCCGTTCGCGTACCGGATCTCGTGGCTCCCGACGGACGTCCACGAGCTCGACGTCGAGGAGCCGTCGGGCCTGCACCTCATCGCGCGCGCCCGCATGCGTGCGTCCGTCGCCCGGCTCGCCGCGGTGCTGCAGGGCAGGGTCCAGGGTGTCCTGGTCGACGACGGCGGCTTCGAGGTGTCGGCCGCGGAGGTCGAGGAACGCATCGCGGCGGAGAGCACGGCGAGGTTCTGGGTGTGAACAGCCCCCAGAGTTATCCACAGATTCTGTGCACAAGCCTGTGGGTGGGCACGGGAGAACGGGGATCTCGTTGTGGACGAACCTGTGGTGAACGGGTCCGACGAAAAAGGGTCCGTCGACCTCTTGCACGGGTGGCCCGAGCAGGACTAGAAACATCACTATCGGCTTCGACGGGTACGGCAGCAGCCCCCAACGACGCCCTCCCGCACGGGAGGACGGACCGGCAAGGACGCTGGAACCACATCCCCCGAGAGCCCCAGGCTGACCGGAGAACGGTGAGACGTCCCGCGGGTCCCAACACCCCGGGCTGCGGGTGACGACGCAGGTCCCGACCGGAACCGGAAGGCCGATCGTGAGAGGCGCCTTCCAGGAGAACAGGACGAGCACCCGCTCGTCGTGGGGAG
>NZ_JBHUAD010000125.1:0-11788 GCF_042789955.1 Oerskovia sp. NPDC056781 | reverse complement strand
CTGGGTGTACACCTGATGATCGTTCGCTCGAACGGCGCCGGGTTCGCCGGTGCGACGACGACGGGCGTGCCACATCGGTGGCACGCCCGTCGTGCTCTGCCGTGGACGTGCCGGCGCACCGTGCCGACTCCCTCCGCGACGCTGCGGAGCATCAGCCCGCGGGTCGTGCGCAGCAGGGCCTCCAGGTCGTGGTCGGAGATGTCGTCGACGGGCGTCCACGGCCACAGCCGCTGGGCGAACAGACCTTCGGCCGTGTAGATGGTGCCGAGGCCCGAGACCCCCCGCTGGTCGAGCAGCGCGTCGGCGATCGGCAGCTGCGCGCTCCGTGGGTCCAGGGGCGCGCTCCCGCCCACCGTGACCGGCGCGGGGAACCCGCCCTCGGCGGCGGCCGCGCGCAGCCGGGCCAGCGCGAGCCCCATGCCGGCCTCGGGGGCCGTGAGGAAGTCCGCCGCGAGGATGTCGGGGCCCAGGTGCCCCAGGAGCAGGTGCTCGTCGCGCGTGCGGACCACGTCGAGCATCCCGAGCCGCTCGCCGACGCACGTCCAGGTCGCGTTCGCGAGAACCGCCCGCACCTCGCTTCCCCGCGCGGCGGCAGCGGCCGACCCGCTCCGGGCGATGCGCCACTGCCCTTCCATCCGCAGGTGCGTGTGCAGGGTCGTGCCGTCGTCGAGGCGGGTCAGGAGGTGCTTGGCGTACGCCAGCACCTCGGTCACGGTCCGCCCGGTCAGGTCGGTCCCACCCGCCTCGGCCCAGCGCAGCTCGGCGCGTTCGAGCGCGCGGCCGCTCAGCGCGGCGTCGAGGCGCTGCGCGGTGACCCGGACGACGTCGCCCTCAGGCACGGTGCGGCCCCGTCCGGTGTGCACCCCGGGAGGCGCTCATGCGCGCAGCCCCCGCGGCGTGGGCCGGAACCCGGCCTCCATGAGCGCGGCCGTGACGCCGAACGCGCGCGACGCGGTGCTGCCCGCGCCTGCCAGGGCGTCGATCCCGTCGATCCGCCCGATCACCATCTTGCCGAGCAGCCCGGCCCGGGAGGCGCGCGCCAGCTCGGCGCACGCCGTCGCGAGGCGGCGGGAGGCGGACGGCGAGTCGTCCCCGAACGAGATCAGCGACCGCCCGCCGCGCTCGACGTACAGCACCAGGTCCCCGCCCACGAGCACGACGACGGAGCCCACCTTGCGCCCGGGACGGTGCGTCGCGCGGGGCGTGGGGCGGGTGGCCACCGCGTGGGAGGTCAGGAGTGCCGTCGAGGTCGACGCGCGCGGCGATCCGGTCGCCGCTCTCTGCGAGCCGGGTGCCGCGATCCCGAGCGGGGACCCGCCGCCCGGCTCGTGCGGAACACGCGGCTCGGGCCACGGCAGTGCCGCACCGTAGGGGTTGGCCGGGTCGGTCGCGGCGAGCAGCAGCGCACCGAGCTCGCGGCGTCCTGCCGACTCCTCGGCGTGCTCCCGGTCCTGCGCGTCCGTGCGGAGCTGGTCGACCGCTCCCGGCAGGGCGAACTGCGAACCGCCGAGGTGCTCGACGAAGTAGCCGCGCCGGACCGTGCCCGTGGCCTCGAGCTCCGACAGCACACGGTAGACGCCGCGGAAGTAGTTCGTGACGCCCTCCGAGGGGGCCGCGCCACGTGTCAGGACGCCGTGACGGTCGAGCAGCACCCTGGTGAGGGCGTGCGTCCGGCGAGTGGGGTCGAGCTCGCGGGCCGGCAGCGCGGACCAGCGCCCCGAGCCGCCGCGCAGGTCGCTCTCGCCGCGGGCGGAGCCCGACGCGCCCGCGCCGAGCGAGGCGAAGCGTCCCCGTGCCAGCGGGCGGGCGCGGACGGGAGCGCGGGGAGCGCGGTGCGCCCCGCCCCCGGGTCCGAGGCGGCTGCGCAGTGCGCCCAGGCCGTCGTTCGTGACCCAGCCCGCCCACACCAGGTCCCACAGCGCCTCGAGCGTCGCCGCCTGGGACGCGCCCGCGAGCTCGGCGATGCGGGGCAGAAAGAACCCTCCCGAGCCGGTCAGCAGGTCCGCGACGGCACGGTGCAGGTCGCTGTCGAGCGGCCCGTCCTCCTCGAGCGGGCTCGCGTCGGGGAGCGTGAGCGGAGCGGCGTCCGCGAGGTGCAGGCTCACGAGCCCGTCCTTGCCCCCGGGCAGCGACGAGTGGCCGCACCACAGGACCTCGCCCGTGGTGGTCAGCTCGTCGAGCAGCGCCGGCGAGTAGTCGGTCACGCGTGAGGGCAGCACGAGCGTCTCGAGGGCCGAGGCGGGGACCGCGGCGCCCGAGAGCTGTTCGACGACGCGCAGCAGCCCGTCGGTGCCCCGCAGCGTGCCGATGCCGTGCCAGCGTGGAAGGAAGACCCCGAGGGCCTCGGGGGCGACGGGCTCGACCTCGGCCCGCAGCGCAGCGAGCGACCGACGCCGCAGGGTCCGCAGGACCTCGGCGTCGCACCACTCCTCGCCCGTCCCGCCGAGAGACTCGGGGCGGAGCCGCCCGCACACGAGCACGCGCGCGGCCTCGAGCCGGCGCAGCACCCCGGTGGCCACGGCCACCCCGATCCCGAACCGGGCCGCGACCTCGTGCGCCGAGAACGGGCCGTGCGTGCGGGCGTGGCGTCGCACGAGGTCACCCAACGGGTCGGGGACGGGCTCGGTGAACACCTCGGGGATCCCCGTCGGCAGGGCGACGCCCAGCGCGTCCCGGAGCCGCCCGGCGTCCTCGACCACTGCCCACTGCGGCGCGACGTCGTCGGGCACGCCGGCCAGGCGCACCTGGATCACCCGGCGCGCTCCCTCCAGGGTGGCGAGCCATGCAGGCGCCTCGTCGCGCACCTCCTCGCGCGTGCGCCGGACGACCTCCGCGACGGGGAGCGGACCCAGGCGACGCAGCAGGTCCCAGACGTCCTCCGCGTGGCGGGCCTGACGGTTCGGCACCAGTGCGCCGAGCTCGGCCTCGGTGCGCTCGACCGACTCCGGGTCGAGCAGGTCGGCGAGCTGTGACGCCCCGCCCTCGGTGCCGAGCAGCTCGGCGAGCAGGGTCGGGTCGAGCGACAGGGCGGCCGCCCGCCGCTCCGCGAGGGGAGCGTCGCCGTCGTACAGGAACTGGGCCGTGTACCCGAACAGCAGGGACTGCGCGAAGGGGGACGGGGTCGGGGTCGTGACGTCGACCAGACGGACCCGGCCCGCGGCCAGGTCCCGCATGAGGTCGGTGAGCGCCGCGACGTCGAAGTCGTCCTGGAGGCACTCGCGCGCAGCCTCCAGGACGATCGGGAACTCGGGGTACTCGCTCGCGACCGACAGGAGCTGGGCCGAGCGCTGCCGCTGCTGCCACAGCGGCTGCCGCTTGTCGGGGCGCCGCCGGGGGAGCAGCAGAGCCCGGGCGGCGGCCTCGCGGAAGCGCGCAGCGAACATGATCGAGCCGCCGAGCTCGGCCCGGACCTCGTCGAGGACCTCCTCGGGCGCGAGCAGCAGGTCCTCGGCCGTCACGACGGGCGACCCGGCGGTGCCCGGTCCAGCGGCACCCGGACCGGCGACTCCGCCGGGCTCGTCGCCCCAGCCGCCGTCACCCAGGTCCGGCAGGCGCAGCACGATCCCGTCGTCCGAGTGCATGGCCGCGGCGTCCAGGCCGTACCGGTCGCGCAGCCGCGCACCCAGGACGAGCGCCCACGGCGCGTGGACCTTGGCCCCGTAGGGCGAGTGGATGACGACGCGCCAGTCGCCCAGCTCGTCGCGGAAGCGCTCGACGACGACCGTGCGGTCGTCGGGCACGCGCCCCGTGGCCTCGCGCTGGTCCCCGAGATAGGCCATGAGGTTGTCGGTCGCCCAGGCGTCGAGACCCGCGTCGCGCAGCCGCTCCGCGAGCGGACCGCCCGACGCGGCGAGGGTCTCGAGCTCGCGCACCCAGGCACCCACGGCGCGGCCGAGCTCGGCCGGGCGGCCCGGCGAGTCGCCCTTCCAGAACGGCAGGCGTCCGGGGGCGCCCGGGGCCGGGGTCACGAGCACGCGGTCCGGGGTGATGTCCTCGATGCGCCACGTGCTCGACCCGAGCGTGAACGTGTCGCCCACGCGCGACTCGTAGACCATCTCCTCGTCGAGCTCGCCCACGCGCCGCCCGCCCCGGGCGCGTGAGCCCGTCGCGGGGCCACCGGGCGCGTCGCCGAGCACTCCGGCAGCGTCCTCGGGGCCGGCGGTCGCGGCGGGGTCCGTCGCGAGGAACACCCCGTACAGCCCCCGGTCGGGGATGGTGCCGCCGCTCGTGACCGCCAGGCGCAGCGCTCCTGGCCGCCCGCTGAGCACCCCCGACGTCCGGTCCCACACGATCCGCGCGCGCAGCTCGCCGAAGTCCTCGCTCGGGTAGCGGCCCGCGAGCATGTCCAGCACGGCGTGCAGCGTCGCGTCGCCCAGCGCCCCGTAGGGCGCGCTGCGCCGAACGAGGGCCGCGAGCTCCGCGACGGTCCAGTCGTCGAGAGCGACCATCGCGACGACCTGCTGCGCGAGCACGTCGAGCGGGTTGGACAGCACGTGCAGGTGCTCGATCTGCCCGGTCCGCATGCGGTCCGCGATCACGGCCGAGGGCACCAGGTCGCCCCGGAAGGTCGGGAACACGACGCCGTGCGACACCGCGCCCACCTGGTGCCCTGCGCGGCCGATGCGTTGGAGACCGCTCGCGACCGACGGCGGTGCCCCGACCTGGACCACGAGGTCGACCGCGCCCATGTCGATGCCCAGCTCGAGGGAGGACGTCGCGACCACCGCGGGCAGGCGTCCGTCCTTGAGCTCGGTCTCGGTGCGCGTGCGCTCGGCCCGGCTCATCGAGCCGTGGTGGGCCCGGGCGATCACGGGGTCTTTTCCCGCGCTCGCTCCCGACTGGGCCAGGACCTGCGCGGGCTGGAGCGTCCCGACGTCGGGCACGTCCTCGCCCTGCCTCTCGGCCCAGACCTCGTTCATGCGCGCCGTGAGACGCTCGGCCCCGCGCCGGGAGTTGGTGAAGACCAGGGTCGAGCGGTGCTCGGCCACGAGGTCGACCACGCGCTCCTCGACGTGCGGCCACACCGACGGGCGCGGCGGGCGGGCGGTTGCGGGACCCGAGAGGTCGGGCTCGCCGTCGGGCAGGGGCGCGAGATCCTCGGCCCGGGCGGCTCTGCTGGGACCCGGCGCGGTGCGCAGGTCGGCCAGGTCCGGGACGGGGACGACGATGTCGACCTCGATCTTCTTCTCCGAGGGAGGCTGCACGACGACGACCTCCCGCCCCTGGTCCTCCGGGCGGCGGTGCCCCGCGAGGAACGTCGCGACGGCCTCGACCGGACGGACCGTCGCGGACAGCCCCACGCGCTGCGCGGGCACGGGGAGCAGCGCGTCGAGGCGTTCGAGCGAGACCGCGAGGTGCGCCCCGCGCTTGGTCCCTGCGACGGCGTGGATCTCGTCGATGATGACCGTCTGCACCCCCGCCAGACCCGCGCGCGCCTGGGACGTCAGGACGAGGAACAGCGACTCGGGCGTCGTGATGAGGATGTCCGGGGGAGCGATCCCGAAGCGCCGGCGCTCGCTCGCGGGCGTGTCACCCGTGCGGGTGCCCACCACGACGTCCGGGACCGTGGTGCCGAGACGCACCGCGGCCTGCCGGATGCCTGCGAGCGGGGAGCGCAGGTTGCGTTCGACGTCGGCGGCCAGCGCCTTGAGCGGGGACACGTACAGGATCTTGCAGCGGTGCGCGGGGTCGTCGGGAGCGCCGGTCCTCTCGGGGCCGGGGCCGGGGCCGAGCAGCCTGTCGAGCGACCAGAGGAAGGCCGCGAGGGTCTTGCCCGACCCCGTGGGGGCGACGACGAGCGCGTGCCGGTCGCTCCCGATCGCCTCCCACGCGCCCGCCTGCGCAGCTGTCGGACGCTCGAACGCGCCCTCGAACCAGGCGCGGGTCGGAGCGCTGAAACCGGCGAGAGGATCGGGGGACGTCACCTCGCCATTGTGGGCGCTGCCACCCACAACCGCTCTCTGCCGGGGTGCGCGGGTCCGGCGGCGTGCGGGGAGGCCGCCGCGATGTCGGGGGAGCGCCCGAGACGTGGCAGGCTGTCCCCGTGCGGTATCGAGAGTTCTGGCAGCTGGTGGACGAGGTCTTCGGATCGGCCTACGGTCGCGCCCTGACCCGGGACCAGGTGCTGAACGCCCTGGGCGACCGCACCGCGGTCCAGGCGATCGAGGACGGCGTCGAGCCCCGGCACGTGTGGCACGCGCTGTGCGACGCGCTGGAGGTGCCGGACTCGCAGCGGTGGGGTACCGACAGGCATCGGCAGGCGCCGCCCGCGCGGTAGCCGCGCTGTGCGTGGTGGGGAGGTGTGCTGCCGAGCATCGGCAGGCGCCGCCCGCGCGGCAGGTCCGTCGGCGCGGCATCATGGCCGCATGAGGCACCGTCTCCCGTTCTCCGTGCACGACCTGACGGGGGCCCTCTGGTCGCTCGTGTCGACGACGGCGGGCCTGGCGCTCGCGATCTGGATCGTGCCCGGGGTGCGGATCACGTCGTGGTGGTCGGTGGTCCTCGCGGCGCTCGTGGTCGGTGTCGGTGACGCGTTGCTGCGTCCTGTGTGGCGGGTCGTCGCGGGTCGTGCCGGTGTGCTCGGCGCTCTGGTCTCGGGGCTGGCGGGGCAGGTGCTCGTGGCGTGGCTGGCCCTGACGTACCTGCCGGGCTTCGAGACAGACGACTGGGGCAGCGTCGTGGCGGTGCTGGTGCTGGCGGCGTTCTTCATGGCGATCGGCCGGTGGGCGATCGGCGCGAGCGACAACGAGTACGTGATCGACCACCTGCTCCGGCGTGCGCGCCGGGCGCAGCGAGCGGAGGTGCGCCGCGCACGGTCCCGCGCAGACGGTCCGGGCGATCGGCACGCCGCCGAGACGGACGTGCCGGTCGACGCTGCGCGCCCTGCGCGCGCAGGCCTCCTGGTCGTCCAGCTCGACGGCGTCGCGCGCGAGACGTTCGACCACGCGGTCCAGGCGGGGCTGGCCCCGAACCTCGCACGTTGGCTCGGGTCCGGCTCCCACCGGCTCGAGTCGTGGTGGGCGCGCGTGCCGTCGACGACCCCTGCGAGCCAGGCGGGGCTGCTGCACGGGACGAGCGAGCACGTGCCGGCGTTCCGCTGGTGGGACCGCGCGCAGGGGCGCCTGGTGGTGACGAACCGGCCGGCGGACGCGGCCCAGGTCGAGGCGCTCATGAGCGACGGGCGGGGGCTGCTCGCGGACGGCGGGGTCGCGGTCTCGACGATGTTCTCGGGCGACGCCTCGACGAACCTGCTCGTCATGAGCCGGGCGGGCGCGGGCCTGGGGCCGGGGCAGCTCTTCGTGCACTTCTTCTCGAGCCCGTTCGTCCTGGCCCGGGCGCTCGTGGCGACCGTGGGGGAGTTCTTCAAGGAGCTCTACCAGGGGTGGCAGCAGGCCGTGCGGGACGTCGTGCCGCGGGTCTCGCGCCTGGGGGCCTACCCGGTCCTGCGGGCGGTATCGAACGTGGTGCTGCGCGACCTCAGCACGTCGCTCGTCGCGGAGCAGCTCGTGCGCGGGGCGCCCGTGGTGTTCGTGGACCTCGTGGACTACGACGAGATCGCGCACCATGCGGGGCCGCTGCGCCCCGAGGCGATGCGGGCGCTCGAGGGGCTCGACCGGGTGGTGGGGCTGTGGGAGCAGGTGGCCCGGGTCGCGCCGCGCCGCTACGAGGTCGTCGTGCTGTCCGACCACGGCCAGTCGCTCGGCGCGACGTTCGAGCAGGTCGTGGGTCGGTCGTTCCTCGACGAGGTGCGCCGCCTCATGGCGGTCGTGGCCGCCCCGGGCGAGCGGCGCCGTCGGGCGTCCGGGGTGCGGTCGCCCGCGTCGGCGGACTCCGAGGCGTGGGGCGCGGTCAACACCGCGCTCAACGCGCTCGGGCGCAGCGACGCCGAGGGGTCGAGGGGCGGTCGCGTCATGGTCGGCCCCGATCGCGAGCCCGGGTCCGCGGGCCCGGGCGAGCTGCCCGAGGTGGCGGTCGTCGGCTCGGGGAACCTGGGCCTCGTGTGGTTCCCGCGCTCCCCGGTGCGGCTCGTGGGCGACGAGATCCGGGCACGCTGGCCCGCGCTCGTGCCGGGCCTGGTCGCGAACCCGGCCGTGGGGGTCGTCGTCGTGCAGGAGCGCGGGCCCGTGCAGGGCGAGGTGCCCGACGTCGTCGCGTACGGTCCGGCGGGCAGCCGCCACCTGGTCACGGGAGAGGTCCACGGGCAGGACCCGCTCGCCCCGTACGGGCCGCGAGCCGCGGCCGACCTGCTGCGCGCCGCCTCGCTCGAGCACGCGGGAGACCTGCTGCTGGTCTCGAGCGTCGACGACGCGGGGCTCGTGCATGCGTTCGAGGGCCTGGTCGGCTCGCACGGCGGTCTGGGCGGTGCCCAGAACGAGGCCATGCTGCTGTACCCCGCGAGCCTGCGCGTCACGGACGGGGCGCGCGAGGACGTGGGTGGGACCAGCATGCTCGTGGGCGCCGAGGCCGTGCACGGCGAGCTCGTCGGGTGGCTGCGGGAGCTGGGGATCAGGACATGACCGGGGCGGCGCCCGGGCTGCGGGTCACGTGGTTGGGGCACTCGACGGTCGTGCTCGACGTCGCGACGCCCGACGGGGACGTGCGCCTCGTGACCGACCCACTGCTCAGGCGCCATGCCGGGCTGCTGCGCCGACGTGGCGTGCGGCCTGCCGAGGTGTGGCGCGGCGCCGACGCGGTCCTGCTCTCGCACCTGCACCACGACCACGCGGAGCTCGGCTCGCTGCGCCTGCTGGGCGACGCCCCGGTCCTCACCGCGCCTGCGAACGCGCGCTGGCTGCGCGCGAAGGGGCTCCCCGGCGTCGGCCTCGGCGCGGGGCCCGAGCACGACGACCGGCCGCTCGCGGGTCCCGTGCCAGGTCGCCCGCGCGGCCCTCTGGCCGTTTCGGCGGCGAGCGGGCACGGGGCCTGGCACGACGTCGGAGCGCACGTCCGTGTGCACCTCACGCCCGCGGTGCACGGGCACCGGCCCATGCCGCACCGACCCAACGCCGCGGTGGGGCACCTGGTGCAGACGGACCGCTGGACGCTGTGGGCCGTGGGCGACACCGAGGCCTACCCGGGCATGGCGCACCTGCCTGGGCTCGCGGGCGGGCCCCTCGACGTGGCGCTCGTGCCCGTGGCGGGCTGGGGGCCGCGGCTCTCGGGCGGTCACCTGGGGCCGGTCGAGGCCGCGCACGTGTGCGCGGCCGTCGGGGTACGGGTCGCGATCCCGGTGCACTGGGGCACGCTGCACACGCCCGGCGGGCAGAACCTGCCGCGCGGGTGGATGGACCACGCGGGAGCGGCGTTCGCCGCGGCGGTGCACCGGTGGGCCCCCGGGACGCGGGCGGTCGTGCTGCGGCCGGGGGAGTCGTGGGAGGGATAGGGCGGGTTCCCGGGGTGGGCCGGGCCCGGCCCGCGGCGCCGCCGAGGACAGGGCGGCGAGGGCTGGGAGGGTGCCCGGCGACACGCCGCACCGCGAAGGTTCTCTCGAACAGGTGTTCGGGTAGAGTTGTGCACAGCACGAGCTGACCGTCCGTCGTCCACAGGCAGGACCAGGGGGACGGCGGGTGTCAGTGGCGGCACGTACCGTCGGGACACGACACAGGCTTCCTGAACACACTCTCGGCACGGTTCCGTGCCCCGCACGCAAAGGTGACCGACATGCCCGCACCCGCAGACCGCGAGAAGGCGCTCGAAGCCGCCCTCGCCCAGATCGACCGCAACTTCGGCAAGGGCTCGGTGATGCGCCTCGGCGAGGAGGGGCGTGCGCCCATCGAGGTGATCCCCACCGGGTCGATCGCCCTGGACATCGCGCTCGGCATCGGCGGCCTCCCGCGCGGCCGTGTCGTGGAGATCTACGGCCCCGAGTCCAGCGGCAAGACGACCGTCGCCCTGCACGCCGTCGCGAGCGCGCAACGCGCGGGCGGCATCGCGGCGTTCATCGACGCCGAGCACGCGCTGGACCCCGAGTACGCGAAGAAGCTGGGCGTCGACACCGACGCGTTGCTCGTCTCGCAGCCGGACACCGGTGAGCAGGCCCTCGAGATCACGGACATGCTGATCCGTTCGGGTGCCATCGACATCATCGTCATCGACTCGGTCGCGGCCCTCGTGCCCAAGGCCGAGATCGAGGGCGAGATGGGTGACAGCCACGTCGGTCTCCAGGCCCGCCTCATGTCGCAGGCGCTGCGCAAGCTCACGGGCGCCCTGAGCCAGTCCGGCACCACCGCGATCTTCATCAACCAGCTCCGCGAGAAGATCGGCGTGTTCTTCGGTACCCCCGAGACCACGACCGGTGGCAAGGCCCTGAAGTTCTACGCATCGGTCCGGCTGGACATCCGCCGGATCGAGACGCTCAAGGAGGGCACCGACGCGGTCGGCAACCGCACGCGCGTCAAGGTCGTCAAGAACAAGATGGCCCCGCCCTTCAAGCAGGCCGAGTTCGACATCCTGTACGGCGTCGGCATCTCCCGCGAGGGGGGCCTGATCGACATGGGCGTCGAGCACGGCTTCGTGCGCAAGTCCGGGTCGTGGTTCACCTACGGCGGCGACCAGCTCGGCCAGGGCAAGGAGAACGCGCGCTCGTTCCTGCGCGACAACCCGGACCTCGCCAACGAGCTCGAGAAGCGCATCAAGGAGAAGCTCGGCGTCGGGGCCAAGGTCGACGCGCCGGCGGACCCCGCAGCGGTCGCCGAGCCGGTCGCCCCCGTGGCGGCCCCCGCCGGTAAGGGCAAGAAGGCCGTCCTCTGATCGTCGACGACCCGCTGGACCGCATGCCCGAGTGGGCGCGTCCCCTTCCCGGTGAGGAGGGGGGCGCGCCCGCCGGTGCGTCTGGCGCAGGAGGCACGTCCGGAAGCGCTGGCACGTCCGGTGCGGGGGGCGCCTCCAGGACCGGAGGGGCGGCCCGCTCGGCGTCGGGTGCCGCGGCGGGGCGGGCCATCGGGGGGAGCCCGTCGCTCGCACGCGGGACCTCGCGGTCGCGGGACGGGAGCGGTTCGTCGGGGCGCGGCGGATTTGGGCAGCGCAGCTCCTCCGGGTTCGGCAGCAGCGGGCTGAGCGGCGGGTTCGGCTCGACGTCCTCGAAACGGAGCACCGGCGCGGGGCGCCGCAAGGAGTACTCGGGGGAGCGCAAGGAGCGCAAGCCCCGCCCCACGGTCGCCGACCGTGTCGAGTCGGGAGCGCTCGCCGGTGCCGAGCTCACCGAGCATGCGCGCGAGGCGATCCTGCGGACCCTGACCGCAGCCCCCAAGAGCAGGCGCCAGCTCATGGACGCCATGACCCGCAAGGGCTACCCGCCCGAGGTCCTCGAACCGATCCTCGAGCGCTTCGAGGAGGTCGGCCTCGTCGACGACGCCGAGTACGCCGGGATGCTCGTCCGCACCCGTCACGGCGAGCGCGGGCTCTCGCGCCGCGCCATCGCGCAGGAGCTGCGGCGCAAGGGCATCGACGACGACACCGCGACCGAGGCACTCGACCAGGTCGACGAGGACGACGAGGCAGAGGCCGCCCGCGACCTGGTCCAGCGGCGCCTCGCCCGCACGACCGGGCTCGACCGCGAGGTCCGCACCCGACGCATCGTCGGGATGCTGGCACGCAAGGGGTACAGCCCGTCGCTCGCGCTCAGCCTGGTCCGTGAGGAGCTGGCCCGCGAGGGGGAGCCGGACGACGACGAGCCGTTCGGCGGGTTCGACGACCTCTGAGGGCACGCGACGCCGTCGGGCCGCCTGAGCGCCGCGACCGCGCAGATCACGCTCCGACGCGAGACGGCCGTCCCGGTCCGCGGTGGACC
>NZ_JBHUAD010000124.1:0-11894 GCF_042789955.1 Oerskovia sp. NPDC056781 | reverse complement strand
AGCACCCGGTCGACCCCACGGTCGTTCACCCGTGCGGGAGGCTCAGCCGACGCCGATCGCCGTGATCGGCACGTCGAGCGGTGCGCCCGAGCCGTCGCGGCGCTGGTCGACGGGCGGCAGCTCGACGGGCTGGCCCGCGGACCCCACGGCCCGGCCGGGACCGCGGCCGACCCACGCGAGGATGAGCGTGTCCTCGCCCTTGAGGAACCGCTGGGCGCGGACGCCGCCCGTCGCGCGGCCCTTGCCGGGGTAGAGCTCGTACGGGGTGACCTTGCCCGAGCCCGCCTGCGTGCCCGGCAGGGCGTCGGAGGCGCCGGCGATGGTCACGACCGTCATGAGGTCGCGGCTCGCGGCGTCGATCACGCCGAAGAACGTGACCTGCTGTCCCGGGGCGAGCTTGATGCCCGCCATGCCCGCCGCGCTGCGTCCCTGCGGGCGCACGGCCGACGCGTCGAAGTGCAGCAGGCTCGCGTCGGAGCTCACGAAGACGAGCTCGTCCGCCTCGGTCACGGGGGCCGCGCCGACCACGGTGTCGCCCTCCTTGAGCGAGATGACCTCCCAGGCGTCCCTGTTGGTCGGCATGTCGCCCGCGATGACGCGCTTGACGACGCCGCCTGCGGTGCCGAGCGCGAGCGTGGGGGCGTCGGGGTCGAGGGACACGATCGTCAGCGGCTTCTCGCCGGGCTCGAGGCTCACGATCTCGCTCAGGGGCACGCCGCCGGACAGGCTCGGGGCGCCGTCGGTCGGGGGGAGGGCGGGCAGGTCGAGCACCGAGAGCCGCACGATGCGGCCCTTGCTCGTGACGAGCCCGACGTCGCTGCGCACGCTGGCTGCCACGGCGCCGCTCAGGGCGTCGTGCGAGTGGCGGCGGCCACCGGTGCCCGGCTCGGTCGCGTCGCCCGTGCGGGCCAGGAGCCCCGTCGCGGACATCAGCGCCCAGCACGGGGTGTCCTCGACCTCGAGCGGGACGGCCGAGACGGTGCCCAGCACGCCCTGTGCGGACGTGGGGGACGCGCCCGCCGACTCGAGCAGGATGGTGCGCCGCGGCGTCCCGTAGACCTTCGCGACCTCCTTCATCTCCGCGGAGACGACCGCGCGGAGCTTGGCCTCGTCGCCGAGGATCTCCTCGAGCTGGGCGATCTCCAGGCGCAGGGCCTCCTGCTCCTTCTCGAGCTCGAGGCGCGAGAACTTGGTCAGGCGGCGCAGGCGCAGCTCGAGGATGTACTCGGCCTGCGGCTCGGACAGGTCGAAGACCTCGCGCAGACGGGTGCGCGCCGTCTCGGCGTCGTCGCTCGACCGGATGACCTGGATGACCTCGTCGATGTCGACGATCGCGAGCAGCAGGCCCTCGACCAGGTGCAGGCGTTCCTTGCGCTTGGCGAGGCGGTAGGAGCTGCGACGACGGACGACGACGATGCGGTGGTCGACCCACACCTGGAGGAGCTCGCGCAGACCGAGCGTGCGGGGCTGGCCCTCGACGAGCGCGACGTTGTTGATGCCGAACGAGTCCTCGAGCGGCGTGACCTTGTAGAGCTGTTCGAGCACGGCCTCGGGGTTGAAGCCCGTCTTGATCTCGACGACGAGGCGTAGCCCGTGCGCGCGGTCCGTGAGGTCGGTCGCGTTGGTGATGCCGACGAGCTTCTTCGACTTCACGCCCTCGGCGATCTTCTCGATGACCTTCTCCGGCCCCACGAGGTAGGGGAGCTCGGTGAAGACGATGCCCTTGCGCTTGGCCGTGATGTTCTCGATGCGCGCGGTGGCCCGGGTGCGGAACGAGCCGCGCCCCGTGCGGTAGGCGTCGCGGATGCCGTCGAGGCCGACGATCTTGCCGCCGCCCGGCAGGTCCGGGCCGGGGACGAAGCGCATGAGCGCCTCGAGGTCCGCGGTCGGGTGCTTGATGAGGTGCTGGGCCGCGGCGACGACCTCGACCAGGTTGTGCGGGGCCATGTTGGTCGCCATGCCGACCGCGATGCCCGCGGCGCCGTTGACCAGCAGGTTGGGGATCGCGGAGGGCAGGACCTCGGGCTGGGTCAGCTTGTTGTCGTAGTTCGGGATGAAGTCGACGACGTCCTCGTCGAGCCCGGTCGTCATGGCCATCGCAGCGCTCGCCAGGCGCGCCTCGGTGTAGCGCGGCGCAGCGGGTCCGTCGTCGAGCGACCCGAAGTTCCCGTGGCCGTCGACGAGCGGCAGGCGCAGCGAGAACGGCTGGGCCAGGCGCACCAGGGCGTCGTAGATCGCGGTGTCGCCGTGCGGGTGGAGCTTGCCCATGACCTCGCCGACGACGCGCGCCGACTTCACGTGCCCGCGGTCCGGGCGCAGCCCCATGTCGGACATCTGGAACAGGATGCGGCGCTGGACGGGCTTGAGCCCGTCGCGCGCGTCCGGCAGCGCGCGGGCGTAGATGACCGAGTACGCGTACTCGAGGAAGGACCCTTCCATCTCCGTCGTGACGTCGATGTCGATGATCTTCTCGTGGACCTCGCTCGGGTCGAGCGGGGCTTTCGAGGCGGACGGTCTGCGCGCCATGGGTCGTCGGGCTCCTGCGGGTCGATGGGTCGGGTGCTTCGGTGCGGTCGGCGTGCGGTCGGCGGGCCGGACGGCCGGGCACGAGTGCTCGTCGGCGAACGGTAGCGCGGCCCACCGACATCCGGGCCCTCATTCTCCCGCGCGCCGGGCGCGCCGCTGACCAGCGTCGCTCCGACCAGTAGCCTAGGGCGGGTGAACGGACACGACGTCCCGGCCGACCCTGACCCGGCGCCGCAGCCGGACCAGTACCCGGTCGAGTGGGAGGCCGACGTCGTGCTGCGCGACGGCACGACGACGCACGTGCGTCCGATCCGGCCCTCCGACGCCGCGGCGCTCCAGCGTTTCCACATGGGCCAGAGCGAACGCTCGACGTACCTGCGCTTCTTCGCGAACATCGAGCGGCTCTCGGACCGGGACCTCGAGCGCTTCACGGTCGTCGACCACTCCGAGCGCGTGGCCCTGGTCGCGGTCAAGCGGGTGGGCCAGGACCTGCGCGAGGACATCATCGGCGTCGCACGCTTCGACAAGGTCGCCCCGCACGAGGCCGAGGTCGCGTTCAACATCGCCGACGCCGAGCAGGGACGCGGCCTCGGGTCGGTGCTCCTGGAGCACCTGGCGGCCGCGGCCCGCGAGCGTGGCGTGCGCAGGTTCAGCGCCGAGGTGCTGCCGCAGAACGGCAAGATGCTCGCGGTGTTCCAGGAGGCCGGTTACGTCGTGAGCCAGCACGTCGACGACGGGATCGTCGCGGTGAGCGTCGACCTCGACCCGACGGACCGCTCGCGCGAGGTCATGGCGGACCGTGAGCACCGCGCCGAGGCGCGGTCCATGCACGACCTGCTCACGGCCCGCCGGGTCCTGCTCGTGGGCCCCGGCCCGACGGCGGCACCCGGCACCGCGGAGCGGCTCCTGGCCGAGCGCGTGCTTGCCAACGCCCTCCGTGACCCGGGCGACGGGACGTTCGAGGTGGTCGGCGTCGCCGCCCCCGACAGCGACGAGCGCTCCGCCCCGCCCGCGGGCGGGCACGGGGTGCGTCCCGACGAAGGAGGCGCGGTCCCCGTCGGCCAGGCGGAGGACCACGGTCCGCACGGGCACGACGGCGCGCAGGGGAGCTCGCACGGGCACCCGCACGACGCCGCGACGGCCGCCGAGCTCGTCGAGGAGCTGGTCGAGGAGCTCGACGACGAGGCCGCCACGCCCCCGGTCCGCTTCCGGGCCCGCATCGCGGACGTCCCCGGGCCCGTGGACCTCGCGCTGCTGGCGCTGCCCCCGCGCGAGGCGATCGCCGCGACGGCCGAGCTCGAACGCCTCGGGGTGCGCGCCGTCGTCGTGCTCTCCGCGGGCTTCGCCGAGACCGGACCCGACGGGCTCGCGCTCCAGCGCGACCTCCTGCGCACCGCGCACACCGCGGGCATGCGCGTGGTCGGCCCCGCGACCTACGGGCTCCTGACGACGCACCCCGGGCACCGGCTCAACGCGAGCCTCGCCGAGGTCGAGCCGGTCGCGGGCAGCATCGGGATCTTCTGCCAGTCCGCGCCCACGGCCGTGACGCTCCTGGCGACGGCGCTGCGCCGCGGGATCGGGATCTCGTCGTTCGTGTCGGCGGGGCACCGCGCGGACGTCTCGGGCAACGACCTCATGCAGTTCTGGCAGGACGACCCCGAGACGTCGGTCGTGTGCCTGTACCTCGAGTCCATCGGGAACCCCCGCAAGTTCTCCCGCATCGCCCGACGGCTGGCGTCGGTCAAGCCGGTCGTGGTCGTGACCGCGGGACGCTCCGGGCAGGTCGTGCCGCCCGGTCACGCGGTCCGCTCGACGCGTGCCCCACGCCGCACGCTCGACGAGATGCTGCGCCAGTCCGGGGTGATCCACGCCGAGAACACCCACCACCTCGTCGACATCGCCCAGCTCCTCGCGAACCAGCCGTTGCCGTCCGGGCGGCGCATCGGGATCCTCGCGTCGTCGGCCGCGCTGACCGCGCTCGTCGCGGAGGCCGTGGTCTCGGCCGGGCTCGTGGTCTCCGACTGCTCGACCTTCCTGCCCGAGGACGCCGACGACGAGCGGATCGAGAGCGCGGTCGCCGCGCTCTACGCCCCGGACGCGTGCGACGTCGTCGTCGCGGTGCACGTCCCCACCGTCCGTCCCCGCGTCGGCACCGTCTCGCGGGCCGTCGCCCGGGCAGCCGCGGCGAGCGGACGCACCACGGTCGCGAGCGTCCTCGGGCTCCACGGCCTCGCCGCCGAGCTCAGCGCACCGAACCCTGCGGACCCCGACGGGCCGCGCCTGCACGTGCCCGCCTACTCGACGCCGGAGGACGCCGTCGCGGCGGTCGGCGCGGTCGTCGGGTACGCGCGCTGGCGCGACGCCGACCACGGCACGGTCGACCGTCCGGAGGGCGTCGACTCCGACCGCGCCCGGGCGATCGTCGAGGGCGCCCTCGCGGGCGACTCGGTGGTCGACCTCGACGCGGGGACCACGGCCCGGCTCCTCGCTGCGTACGGCATCGAGCTGTGGCCCTCGCGCCGTGTGCGCACGGCCGACGAGGCCGTGGCCGCGGCGCACGAGATCGGCTGGCCCGTCGCGCTCAAGAGCACCGCGGAGTCGCTGCGCCACCGGGCGGACCTGGGCGGTGTGCGCCTCGACATCGGCGACGAGGACGAGCTGCGCGCGGACGTCGAGCAGATGCGGGC
The DNA here is from genome assembly GCF_042789955.1 of Oerskovia sp. NPDC056781. Lineage (NCBI taxonomy): Bacteria > Bacillati > Actinomycetota > Actinomycetes > Micrococcales > Cellulomonadaceae > Oerskovia > Oerskovia sp. NPDC056781. The sequence continues at coordinate 6,681 of NZ_JBHUAD010000124.1, read as the reverse complement.
CTCGCTCGCGGCCGTGCTCCCCGCGGGGAACCCGGGGCGCGCCGCGACCGGGGAGAGCGGCGCCGGGGCCGTCGAGCACACGGGCCCCGCACCCTTCGAGGTCCAGCGCATGGCCGACGCGGGTGTGGCGTGCGTCGTGCGCTCGACCGAGGACCAGCTCTTCGGGCCGGTCGTCTCGTTCGGTCTCGCGGGCGACGCCGTCGACCTCCTGGGCGACGTGAGCTACGGCGTGCCCCCGCTCACCGACGTCGACGTCGCCACGATGGTGCGCTCGATCCGGGCCGCGCCCCGCCTGTTCGGCTACATGGGGGCGCCCGTGGCGGACACCGCGGCGCTCGAGGACCTGCTCGCCCGCATGTCGCTCATGGCCGACGAGCTGCCCGAGCTGCGCAGCGTCGAGCTCTATCCGGTCGTGGTCGCCGAGCACGGCGCGGCGGTGCTCGGGGCACGGGTCCAGGTGGCCGGCGCGCAGCGGGCCGACACCCTGCGCCGCGCGCTCCCGGGCTGAGCGGTCCCCGGCGCGCGGGCGGGCTGGCCCCGTCGCGCCGTGCGGTGGGAGAATGCGCGGGTGCCATCTGCTGAATCCCCCTCCCGGACCGACCTGACCTCCCAGCTGCGCCGCGCGGGCTACTACCCGGAGCTCGTGCAGGACGTGCTCGACGTCGCCATCGCAGGGGAGGACCTCGTGTCCCACCTCGTCTACGTCGAGACGACGTTCGACGTCGAGGTGCGTCGCCACCTGACGGTCCTGGTCCTCACGCCGACCCGACTGATCACCGCGCACGTCGACGACCACCCAGCGGACAGCGAGAACCCGTCCGCGTCGGCCGCGGCGACGACCGAGTCGGTGCCGATCTCCGAGCTGCGCTCGGTCTCGTTGTCGCACGTGGTCGTCGACCCGGAGAAGCACCGCAGCGGCACGCCGCCCATCGAGGTGACGCTCGCGATCGGCTGGGGAGCCGTGTCCCGGGTGGACCTGGAGCCGGCGCAGTGCCCCGACCCGGGCTGCGAGGCGGACCACGGCCTGACGGGGCAGATCACGCCGGACGACATCGTGGTGCGCGTGAGCGCCGAGGCGGAAGGGCGCGACGCGGTGCGCAACGCCCTCGCGTTCGCCAAGGCCCTGTCGGCGGCGACGGCCCACGGCGTGGGCCGGGCGAGCCGGTGACGGTCCTGCCCGAGGTCCTCCCGGACGGGCTCCTCGCCCCGCGCTACGACGGGCTCGCCCTGAGCTCGGTCCTGCCCGGTGCGGCAGGCGCCCTGGGGCTGGACCTCACGACCGCGACCGGCACGAGCTCGCTGCGGGCCCGGGCGGACCTGGGCCTGCCCGCCGCAGACCGGGTGTGCGTCGTGCTCGTCGACGGCCTGGGCCACGCGAACCTCACCGAGCGGGCCGGCCACGCGCCGTTCCTGCGCTCGCTGCTCGGCACCTCACGCGTCCTCACGTCGAGCTTCCCCAGCACGACGGCCGCGGCGATCGGCACGTTCGGGACAGGGACGTCGCCAGGTCGCACCGGCATGCTCGGCTACACCCAGCGAGACACCGTCTCCGGTCGGCTCGCGAACATGGTCTCGTGGGAGGGCGCCGCCGACCCGCGCGACCTGCAGCAGGAACCGCCCGTGCTGGAGCGCCTGGCCGAGGCCGGGGTCGAGGTCTCCTCGGTCGGTCCTGCCAGGTTCGCGGGCTCGGGCATGACCGTGGCCGCGCTGCGCGGCGCACGCTACCTCGCAGCAGAGTCCATCGCGGACCGCGTCGACACCGTCGCGTTCGAGCTCACGGCCCCCGGGATCGTCTACCTCTACTGGGGCGACGTCGACAAGGCCGGTCACCACCACGGCTGGCGCTCGCGGCAGTGGGGCGACGCGCTGTCGGACCTGGACCGCGAGCTCGGGCGCCTCGCCCGGTCGCTGCCGCACGGCACCCTGCTGATCGTGACGGCCGACCACGGCATGGTCGACGTCGACCGCTCGAAGCGCTGGGACGTCGCGAAGACCCCGGAGCTGGGACGTGGTGTCGACCTCGTGGGTGGCGAGCCCCGTGCGGTGCACGTCTACGCTCGTCCGGACCAGTCCTCCTCGGTCGCGGCACGCTGGTCGTCCGTCCTGGGCGACGACGCGATCGTGGCGCTGCGTGAGGACGCCGTGGCCGCGGGCTGGTTCGGCCCTGTCGCCGACCACGTGCTCCCCGCGATCGGGGACGTCGTCGTCGCGATGCGTGGCCGCGCCACCGTCGTGGACTCCCGCACGCAGACCGCGGCCTCTCTCCAGCTCGTCGGCGTCCACGGCTCTCTGACCCGCACCGAGATGCAGGTCCCGCTGCTCGTCACGACCACCTGAGCACGAACCCACCCCACCCGGTCCTGACCTCCGACCGGGTGCCCTCGGGGAACCTTCCCCCGTACCCGAAAGGCCCACGACCGTGGCAGAGCTGGTCTTCTTCTCCGGCACGATGGACTGCGGCAAGTCCACCCTCGCCCTGCAGCTCGACCACAACCACTCCGCGCGTGGTCGGACGGGGCTCAAGTTCTCCCGCAACGACCGCGCCGGGACGGACCGCCTCTCCTCGCGCCTCGGCCTCGAGGTCGCGGCGCACGAGGTCAGGGACGACACCGACTTCTGGTCGTTCGTGGTGGACGCGCGCCGACACGGCGAGACCGTCGACTACCTGATCTGCGACGAGGCCCAGTTCTACTCGACGACCCAGGTCGAGCAGCTCGCACGCCTGGTGGACGAGGTCGAGATCGACGTGTTCGCGTTCGGTATCACGGCGGACTTCCGCTCGCACCTGTTCCCGGGCTCGGCGCGGCTCATCGAGCTGGCGGACCGGGTCGAGGTGCTCCAGGTGCAGGCGCTGTGCTGGTGCGGGGCCCGCGCGACCCACAACGCGCGCACGGTCGACGGCTGGATGGTCGTCGAGGGGGCGCAGGTCGTGGTCGGCGACACGGGGGACAGCGTGAGCGAGGTCGCGTACGAGGTCCTGTGCCGGCGGCACCACATGCGACGCATGACCTCTGCGTCGGCCCGGCTGCGCTCGGCGACCGGGGACGGGCTGGTCCTCGACCTGTCGGACGGCCCGGCGACGCGCTGAGCCGGCGGCGCGCTGAGCCGGCGGCGACGCCGCGGGCGGGGAGCCCCGGCGACACCGCGGGCGAGGGGGCGCGGAGGGCCACGGCCCTCGGCCGTCGCAGGTCAGTGCTCGGGCTTGGCCCCGAAGACGATCTCGTCCCAGCTGGGGACGCTCGCCCGCGGCTTGCGGCCGCTGCGCCGTGTCTCGGCCGGGTGCGCCGCGGGCTCGGTGCGGTTCCCGGCGTCCTCGCGCCGGGAGCGCGTGGTGCTGGCCGGTGCCTCGTCCACGTCGGCCGCGCGCTCGTCGCCGGTGCGGCGCTCGCGGTTTCCCGACCCTGCGGGGTGGGCGTCGCGCGAGTCCTGGTCAGGAGGCTCCTCGGACGGGTCGATCCCCTCGTCCCGGCCTGCGTCCCGGCGGGCCGACCGTGACGGGTGAGCGCCGTCGTCGGGCCGGTGGTGCGCTCCTTGGCGCCCGCCCTGACCCAGGGTGATGACCTTGGCCCCTGCGGGCTCCTCGTCGCCGCGCGCGTCGTCGCGGCGTGACGACCGGTCGCCCAGGTCGAACGTCTGCGGAGGGCCGAAGCCCTCGAAGATCGCCGGGTCCTCGTCGCGGTGCGCGCGCACCCCGCGCCGCTGGCTGAGGTCGTCGAGGATCGACGTCGTCTCGTCGTGCACCGGCAGGGTCTCGACGACCGGCGTGCGTGCGGGCTCGTCCGACGCGTCGGTGCCGGCCCGCTCGGGCGACGGTGCGGACGGCGCCTGGCCGCCCCCGCGCGCCGCGTGGTCGAAGATCGCGCCGCGCACGCCGCGCACGGGCTCGGCCTCGGGCGTGGCCCCGGACAACCAGCGGGCCTCGTCCTCGAGGGCGTGCAGAGAGCGCGACTGGGGGTCGTACGACCAGCGCGCGCTGCGAGCACGGTCCCCGATCAGGAAGAGCGCCGTGACGGTCCACGCCGCCCCGTGAGGGCGGGCCGCGGACCACTCGACGTCCTCGGGCTCGACGCCGCGCGCGGTCAGTCGCTCGGTGACGAGCTCGCCCAGGGTGGGGGAGCCCTCGTCGTGCCCCAGGCGGTTCTTGCGGACCTGCTCGACGACGAACTCCTGCTCGGCGAGCACGGGCCCCTCGAAGCGGCGCACCTGCTCGATCGGGATGCCGGCCTTCTCGGCGACCTCGCGGGCGCTGTGGCCCGCGCGCAGCTGGGACTGGATCTCCCGCACGGGCAGGACGCCGGGGGCCTGGGCCCGCAGCTGTTCGAGCTGGGTGCGGTCGCGGCGTACGGCAGCGCGCAGCGCGTCGTCGATGGGCAGCGTGAACCGCGCACCGTCCGCTCCGGCGAGGACGAGGGTCTCCCCGTCCTCGTGCAACCTCACCAGCTCGAGCTCGTTCATGAATCCTCCCACGCCGTGCAGACCGGCTCGTCGCCGGTGGGCCTGCACTCCCGAGAGTGCCATCCCGGGTCGCCCGTGCGGCGCAGGCGGCTCGGTGTGCCGCGTTCCGGGGTCTGCTGGGATGATTCTCCCCGTGATCGAGTTCCCGATGGACGACGTCCTCGAGCTGGGCGCCGTGTTCTGCGCCGCACTGTCCGGCGGGCTGTCCGCGATCCGCAAGTCCTTCGACATCTTCGGGGTGCTGGTGCTCGCGTGGGCGACGGGCCTGGGCGGCGGGATCCTGCGCGACGTGCTCATCGGCGCGACGCCTCCCGTGGGCATCTCGAGCTGGCGCCTCGTGGTGGCCGCGCTGGCCGCGGGGGTGGTCATCTACTTCTTCCACCCGCGCCTCGAACGGATGCGGCGCGGGATCATCGTGCTCGACGCGGGTGCGCTCGCGCTGTTCGTGATCGTCGGGACGACCAAGGGCCTCGACTACGGGGTCGGCCTCATGGCCGCGGTGATCGTCGGCACCCTGACGGGGATCGGCGGCGGGGTCCTGCGCGACCTGCTCACGAGCGAGGCGCCTCTCATCCTCCAGGACCGCCAGCTCTACGCGGTGCCCGCGATCGTCGGCGCGTCGATCACGGCCGTCCTGTGGCGTGAGGGGTGGCTCACGGGGGGGACGCAGCTCGCGACGATCGCGCTGATCTTCGGCTTCCGGCTGGTCTCGCTGCGCCTCGGCTGGACCGTCCCCGGTCCGTGGTCGGGTCGTCGCGGCGGTGCGGGGTCGGGCAGGATGTGAGGCGTGACCTCCTTCATCGATGACCCCCGCCTGCCTGACGACGTCACGGTCGCGGAGCTGCGATCCCTCGCCGAGCGCCTGGCCCGGGAGGCCGGGGCGCTCGTGCGCGACGGCCGCCCCGAGCACGTCGAGGTGGCCGCGACCAAGTCGAGCGCGGTCGACGTCGTGACGGCCATGGACGCCGAGTCGGAGGCTCTGCTGCGGCGCACCATCGCCCGCGAGCGTCCCGACGACGCGATCCTCGGCGAGGAGGAGGGGGCATCGGCGGGCACGTCCGGGCTGACGTGGGTCATCGACCCGATCGACGGCACGGTCAACTACCTGTACTCGGTCGCCTCGTACGCGATCTCGGTCGCCGTGGTGGCCGGTCCTCCCGACCCGGCCGAGTGGACCGTGCTCGCCGGCGCCGTGCACTCGATCGTCGACGGCCGCACCTGGACGGCCGGGCTCGGCGCGGGAGCGACCCTCGACGGCGAGCCCGTGGCCGTCAACCCCGCGGGCCCTCTCGCGACGTCCCTCGTCGGGACGGGCTTCGGGTACGACGCCGACCGGCGGCGCCACCAGGCGCAGGTGCTCGTGGACGTGCTGCCGCAGGTGCGCGACATCCGTCGGCTCGGGTCGGCGGCGATCGACCTGTGCCTCGTCGCGACCGGCAGCCTGGACCTGTACTACGAGCGCGGCCTCAACCCCTGGGACCTCGCCGCAGGAGCGCTCGTCGCGCAGGAGGCCGGTGCGACCGTGACGGGACTGCACGGACGCGCAGCAGGGGTCGACATGACGGTCGCGGGTCCGCCGCGGGCCGTGTCGGACCTGGTCGCGCTCCTGGAGGCGGCCGGTGCCGATTCCGACGGCTCCAGGTGAGGGAATCCGTCGGGCCTCGTGAGAGGTGACGAGGACCACTCGCGTCGGGGATGCGCCCGCGCGGTAAATGGTGCAGAATCCGTTCGCCCCCGGGAACAATTCCCGGCGGCGGAGCATTACACCGCGTACACCAGTCAGGACGTCCAGCAACACGTCCTACGGAGTGCCTGTTCGACGGCCTTCGCCGGACCGAACGACCCCCATGTTCGACCACGACGTTCCGGAGTGTGACCCCACAGATGGCAACTGACTACGACGCCCCCCGCAAGAGCGAAGAGGATCTCAGCGAGGACTCGATCCAAGAGCTGCAGGCTCGTCGCTCCGACAAGAGCTCGGGCGTTGTGGACGAAGACGAGACCGAGGCTGCGGAAGGGTTCGAGCTCCCGGGCGCGGACCTCTCCGGCGAAGAGCTCTCGGTCCGCGTGCTGCCTCGACAGGCTGACGAGTTCACCTGTTCGAGCTGCTTCCTCGTGCACCACCGCAGCCAGCTCGCGTACGAGAAGAACGGGCAGCAGATCTGCTCGGAGTGCGCGGCCTGACGGCCTGAGCCCCAACGACGGACGGCCGCCACCCCACGAGGG
>NZ_JBHUAD010000123.1:0-11926 GCF_042789955.1 Oerskovia sp. NPDC056781 | reverse complement strand
CCTCAGGGGGCCGGCCGTTCCGCTGTGCGGACCCGGCGCTCGCCGGACCCGGACCACGACGGATACTGCCGCCCTGGGGCTGGGCAGCGGTCCGCCGCGGTGCCGCACGTCGAGTGTGCAGTTGTGGTCGTCGTCGGGCGCAGGAGACGACCCGAACTGCACACTCGATGGGGTTCCGGCCGCCGCCGGGGACGTGGCCCGGCCGCGTACTACGTCGTCGGGCGGGCGGAGCGGCGGGGGAGGAACGTCGCCGCGATCGCTCCCAGACCCACGCTCGCCGCGCCGACCCAGAGCGCCGCAGGCAGGCCTTCCGTGAACAGGTCCGGGGTCAAGGCCCCGCCGGCGGCCTGGAAGACCGCGACCAGGACCGCGACGCCCAGTGCCACGCCCACCTCGCGCAGGGTCGAGTTGGTCGAGCTCGCGGTCGCGTTGTCGGACTCGTCCATGTCGACGAGGACGGCGGTCGCGCTCGGCGCGAACGTCAGGCCCATGCCGACGCCCGCGAGCACGAAGGCGGGGACGAGCTCGGCGTACGTCGCGCCCGAGGACACGATCGCGAGCCAGGTGAGCGCGAGGGTCTGGAGGGTCAGACCCGTCACGAGCAGGGTGCGGATGCCCAGGCGCGGCGCGAGCATGCCCGCGAGCGGGGCCACGAGCATGGGGGCCGCCGTCCAGGGGAGCGTGCGGACCCCTGCCTCGAGCGGGGAGAGGCCCTCGGCGATCTGGAAGTACTGGATGAGCAGGAACACCGCGCCGAACATGCCGAGCGAGAACGCGAAGCCGGACACGTTCGCGACCGCGAAGCTGCGCGAGCGGAACAGGCGCAGGGGGACCAGCGGCGAGCCGCCGACGCGAGCGACGCGCTGCTCCCAGGCGACGAAGGCCGCGAGCAGGAGGACGGACCCGGCGAGCAGCGAGAGCACGACGGCGGACGTCCAGCCGTCCTCGTTGCCTCGGACGATGCCCCAGACCCCCGCGAAGACCCCGGTCCCGGCGAGCGCGAGGCCCATGAGGTCGATCGGTCCGGGGCGGCCGAACGACTCGCGCAGCGCGACGAACACGAGCGGGACCGCGACGAGCGCGACGGGCACGTTGATCCAGAAGATGGCCTCCCAGCTCATTCCCTCGACGACCGCGCCGCCCACGAGCGGCCCGAGCGCGACGCCCAGGCCCGAGACGCCGCCCCAGATCCCGATCGCGAGCGCACGCTTGGCGCGCGGCACGGCGTCGGCGATGAGGGCGAGGGACAGCGGCATGATCGCGGCCGCGCCGGCACCCTGGACCGCGCGGGCCGCGATGAGCGCGGAGGGGGTGTCGGCGAGCGCGCACGCGACCGACGCGAGCGTGAACACGGCGATTCCGACGACGAAGACGCGTCGGCGCCCGAACCGGTCACCGAGCGAGGCAGCGACGAGCATGAGGGTCGCGAACGCGAGCGTGTACGCGTTGACGAACCACTGGAGCTGCTCGACGCTCGGACGCAGCGCCCGGGCGATCACGGGCAGGGCTCCGGTGACGACGAGGTTGTCGAGCGTGGCCATGAACATGGGCAGCGAGGCTGCGACCAGGATCAGCGCGAGGGGCCGACGGCGGCGCGCACCGGGGTTTCTCGCGTCCTCGATCGCCGTGGTGAGGCCCACGGGGAGGGTGGTGCCGGCTCCGGCCGTCGAGGCGGCGTCGGTGGCGCGTGAGGTGTGGACCGTGGGTGGCCGGTCGGGCGGGGCGGTCGTGGACATGAGAACTCCTCGGTCAGGTAAGCATCGGATGATTACTACGATTCCGACGCTAGTTATCAACTGATAACCTTGTCAACATGGAGAGCGCCACGAGTTCCGAGCGGGCCCCGTCCGTCGAGGCGGGGGAGCCGACGCGCCGCATGTCGCGCGACGAGCGACGCGAGCAGATCCTCGACGCGGCGACCGCGGTGTTCGCCGCGGGCGGCTACGCCGGGACCAGCACCGACCAGGTCGCCCGCGCCGCAGGAGTCTCCCAGCCCTACGTCGTGCGCATGTTCGGCACCAAGCACGAGCTCTTCGCCGAGGTGTTCGACCGCATCGGCAGGCGCATCGTCGGGGCCTTCTCCGCGGTGCCTCGCGGCCCTGAGGCCTCGGCCGAGCTCGGTGCGGCCTACGTCCGCCTCCTGGGCGACCGCAACCTCCTGCTCGTCCTGATGCACGGCTTCGCGGCCGGCGCGGACCCGGTCTTCGGGGCGCGATCACGCGAGATCTTCGTCCAGATCTTCGAGATCTACCAGGACCGCACGGGCGGCACGCTCGAGCAGGCGCGCGACTTCCTCGCCCAGGGCATGCTGCTCAACACGCTCCTCGCGATCGGCGCCCCCGAGCACTTCGGCGACGACCCGCGCCTGGCCGAGCTCATGCTGTGCGCGTTCGGCGACGCGCTGCCCGCGGTCGACCCGGCCGCCCAGGACGCACCGGGCGCAGGCGGGGCCACGCCGCGGCCCGAGGCCTCCCGGCGCTGACGCGTCCGCGCCACACCCGCACGCCCTCCCGACCCCGAGCACGAGGACCAACGATGACGCACGACCAGAAGCCGGTGCGCGAGCGCCGCCCCACCGCCCCCGACGGCCTCGTGATCGTCGACAAGCCCCAGGGCCTCACGAGCCACGACGTCGTGAGTCGCCTGCGCCGGCTCGCGGGGACCCGCAAGGTCGGTCACGCGGGCACGCTCGACCCCATGGCGACGGGCGTCCTGGTCCTGGGGATCGGTCGCGCGACCAAGCTCCTGACGTACGTCGTGGGCGCGGACAAGGAGTACACCGCGACGATCCGCCTGGGCGCCGCCACGACCACGGACGACGCGGAGGGCGAGACCACCTCGCGCACGGACGCCTCGGCCGTCACCCGCGAGGCGATCGACGCGGGCGTCGCGCTCCTGACCGGTCCCATCGAGCAGGTGCCGAGCTCGGTGTCGGCGATCAAGGTCGACGGGCAGCGCGCGTACGCGCTCGTGCGCTCGGGCGAGCAGGTCGAGCTCAGGCCCCGCCCCGTGACGATCTCGCGCTTCGACGTCCACGACGTGCGGCCGGTCCCGGCCGTGGCGCCCGACGACGTCCCCGCGCTCGACGTCGACGTCACGGTCGTGTGCTCCTCGGGGACGTACATCCGGGCGCTCGCCCGCGACCTGGGAGCGGGCCTCGGCGTCGGGGGACACCTCACCGCCCTGCGCCGCACGCGCGTGGGCGGCTACGCGATCGACGGCGCCTCGACGCTCGACGAGCTCGAGGCGCAGGTCGAGCGCGACGGCGTCCTCGCGACGCTCCCGCTCGCCGACGCGGCCCGCGCGACGTTCCCGGCGCGCGACCTGTCGCCCGAGGAGCGCACCGCGCTGTCCTACGGCAAGTGGATCGACCCGTCCGCGCAGGACGCCACGACGGCCGGGATCGGTGACGACGGCTCCCTCGTCGCGCTGCTCGAGAACGTGGTGCGCGAGGGCAGGCACAAGGCCAAGCCGGTGATCGTCTTCGCCCCGGCGTGAGCACGAGCGCGGACAGCGGGTGACCGCAGGCCGGTTCGATGGGGAACACGGGGCCGAGTCGTGGCAATCTTGACCAGGCGCGCCGTGGGTGCGCGCCGTCGTCGGGCCTCCTGAGCGGACCCGGCTCACACACATCTCGAGGAGTACGCGTGCACCTGTGGACGGACCTGGACCAGGTTCCGCCGGGATTCGGACCGTCGGTCGTGACGATCGGCAACTTCGACGGCGTCCACCGCGGCCATGCCGAGGTGCTCGGCCGCATCGTGTCCCTCGCCCGGGAGTCCGGCTCCCAGGCCGTGGCCGTGACGTTCCACCCGCACCCCGCGACGGTCCACCGTCCCGAGCAGGCGCCCGAGCTCCTGACCGGGATCGCCGACCGCATGGAGCTGCTGGAGGCCACGGGCCTCGACGCGGTGCTGCTCGTCGAGTACACGCTCGACTTCGCGCAGCAGACGCCCGAGGAGTTCGTGCGGACCTACCTCGTCGAGGGACTGGGTGCCCGGACGGTCGTCGTGGGTCACGACGTGCGCTTCGGGCGCGACAACGCGGGCAACCTCGCGACCATGATCGAGCTCGGCCGGACGCACGGCTTCGAGGTCCGCGCGATCGACGACGTCGGGACGGTCGCGTCGGTCGCCGTGGACGCCGGCGTGCCCAGCGGGCGCTGGTCCTCGACCGAGATCCGCGGTCTGCTCACGGACGGCAAGGTCCGCGAGGCCGCGGCGCTGCTCGGACGCCACCACCGCCTGCGCGGCGTCGTGATCCACGGTGACGCGCGCGGCCGGGAGCTCGGCTTCCCCACCGCGAACCTGGGCGCGATCAGCGGCATGGTCCCGGCCGACGGCGTGTACGCGGGCTGGCTGCGCCGCCCCCAGCTCCTCGCGGCGGCGCCCGGGAACTGCGACGGCGTGCTGCCCGCGGCCATCTCGATCGGCACCAACCCCACGTTCGACGGCGTCGAGCGCCGGGTCGAGGCCTACGTCCTGGACCGCACCGACCTCGACCTGTACGACGAGGAGGTCGTCCTGGAGTTCGTCGAGCACCTGCGCCCCACGTTGCGCTTCGACGGCATCGACGCGCTCGTGGAGACCATGCACGACGACGTCGCGCGAGCCCGCGCGATCCTCGCCTCGGGTGCGGGGGCAGCCGCGCCGGACCTGGACGTGGCGCAGGCCGAGGCGGGGGAGTAGTCGTGTCGGTCACGAAGCAGCCCGTCCTGGAGACCCGAGCCCTGCGTGTCGGGTACGCCGAGGCGCCCGTGTGCGCGCCTGTCGACCTGGCGGTCCGCCCGGGCGAGCTGTGGGCGATCATCGGTCCCAACGGCAGCGGCAAGTCGACGCTCCTGCGCGCGCTCCTGGGCGTCCTCGCGCCCCTGTCCGGAAAGGTGCTGGCGTTCGGCCGGGACGTCGACGAGCGCGAGCGCGACTTCCGGGCCAAGGTCGTCGGGATCCTCGACGACGACGCCTACTTCCCCGGGCTCACGGCCCGCGAGCACCTCGTCCTGACAGCGCGCGGTCACGGCGTCGCCGGGGCGGGTGAGGTCGTCGACCAGCTCCTCGACCGCTTCGGCCTGAGCGAGCAGTCGGGCGCCATGCCGACCGAGCTGTCCTCGGGGCAGCGCCGACGTCTCCTGCTCGCGGCAGGGTTTGCCCGCCCCCGCGAGGTCCTCGTGCTCGACGAGCCCGAGCAACGCCTCGACCCCGGCATGCGCGCCGACCTCGCACGGATCCTCGTCGAGGAGGCCGGGCGCGGAGCCGCCGTCGTGTTCGCGACCCACGACCCCGACCTCGTCGAGCGCACCGGGGCCCGCGGGCTGCTCGTCGGCGACGACGAGTGCGTGCGCCTCGGGCACCAGGCAGCGCTCGACGCGCTCGCCCAGGTCCGTTGAGGACCCGGCCATGAACGCGGCGCAGGGCAGGGGCAAGAGGCGCCCGCGCGGCGCGAAGCAGGGCGCCCACGGGGCGCGTGATGCGACGCACGCCGCGCCGCGCGAACCCGTGACACCTGAACCTGCGGTCGAGCGCTCCCCCTTGCCGCTGCTCGTCGCCGACCCGGAGGAGGAGTTCTCCGGTCGGGAGATCCGCCGCCTCACCGCACGTGTCACTGCGTCGCGGGCCGACGCGGGCCCCGGCGAGCTGCTGGGGAACGTCGCCTACGTCGTGGTGTCGATCGCGATCTCCATCGGCTTCGTGATCGGTGCCGCGAACGTGCTGCGCGAGACCATCTTCGTCGCTCCTGTCGACGGGCGGGCGCCGGTCCTGACGGCCGCCACGATCCAGGCCCTCGCGTCGGTCGCGCTCCTGGCCCTCCTGACGGGCATGGCCGTACGGCTGGGACCGCTCGGGACGGGCAGCGCGGGCGTGCGCTGGTGGGTCCCGATGCCCGTCGACCGGCGCGGCCTGCTCACGCCGTCGTACTGGCGCGGGGTCGCGGTCGCGGTCGTCGTCGGGGCAGGTGGGCTCGCGGCCGTCGCGCTCGCGTCCGGTGCCGATCCCGGTGTGGCCGGGCGCAGCGCGGCCCTCGGCGCCGCCGCCGGACTCCTGCTCGTGGGGCTCGCCGGGCTCATCCAACCGCGGACCCGGGTCGCCGCGACGGTCGCACGGGTGAGCGACGTGCTCATCGCCGCGGTCCCGGTCGCCGGGGTCGTGCTCGTGGCCGCCGGGTGGAGCGACCTGCGCGAGGTGTCGGTCCCGCCGTGGGTCATCGTCGTCGTCGGAGTGGGCGCGCTGGCCCTCGCGGTCGTGTGGTGGCGACGGCTCGAGGCGCTCGGGGCCCAGGTCCTGCGCACGCAGAGCGCGGTCGCGGACCAGGCCGGTGGCGCGATCCTGTCGCTCGACACGCGCGAGCTCGGCCGTGCGCTGAGCCGCGCAGGCTCGACCCGCGGCGGCAGGGCGCGCAGGACCTCGCGCTTCGCGACCGTCCGGGGGCCGGTCACCGCGCTCGTCGCGGCCGACCTCACGCTCCTGCGGCGCAGCCCGTCCGCGATCGCCCAGCTCGTGGGGCTCACGGCCCTCGTGATCGTCGCCCAGCAGGTCCCCGCGTTCGAGGGCGGGTTCGGGCTGTTCGTACTGCTCGTCGTCGCGGGGTTCCGCGGTGCCCAGCTCGGTGCCGAAGGCGCGCGCACGGCGGAGATGGTGCCAGCGCTCGACGCGATGATGCCGCTCTCCGCGCGCGACGCGCGACTCACCCGGAGCGTCGTGCCGTCGCTGACCGCGCTCGTCGCGCTCGTGGTGGGGGTCGTGCCGCTCGTGCTGGGCACGGGGGAGTGGCTGTGGTTCGCCCTGGTGGTCGTCGTCGCGGTCGGCATGGGCGCGGCAGCGATCCGCGGCGCCTACCGCAAGCCGCCGAACTGGTCCGGCCCGCTCATGGCGACCCCCGCGGGTGCGCTGCCGACCGGCGCGACGTCGATGATCGCCCAGGGGCCCGACGTCGCCGTGCTCAGCGCGATCCCGCTCGGCATCTGCCTCCTCGTGGGCGCGCCCACCCTGACCCTCATCCTGTTCCAGGGGATCGCGGTGTGGATCGCGCTGGCCGTGGCCTCGCACGTGCGGGCCACGGGGGCCAAGCCGCTGCTGGGCTGACCGGCGTACAGCGATCCCCTTGCGGTCGGCGGCGCGCTGGCCGCATTGGGAGGCTGGTCCTGGCGCGCTGCGCGACTGCCAGACGGACGCCCAGACTGAAGATCTCGTCCAGACCGAAGCCTTGGCTGGTGGCATTGACATCGCCTACGGTGTGCTGCTCGATGAGCCGGTCACTCCTCGCGCATCTGCCCTCCGAGCGGCGGACGCTGCTCCGACGTCTATCGCGAATGGTCATTGCTGAGCAGTGAGCAATGGTTCGGATCACGATGTGCTCAACGTCGCCTTCTCTGCATCCACGAGCCGCCCGTCCGCCAGGTGCACGCGCGCGTCGACCGTGTCGAGCGTGGCCTCGTCGTGGGTCACGACGATGGTCGCGGCGCCCGTCTCCCGGGTGAGCCGGGTGACGAGCTCGATGATCTGGACGCCGCGATCGTGGTCGAGCGCCGAGGTCGGCTCGTCGACGAGCAGGACCTCGGGGTGGTTCATGAGGGCGCGGGCGATCGCGACCCGCTGGCGCTGACCGCCCGAGAGCTGGGCGGGTCGCTTGGCGGCCTGGTCGCGCAGCCCGACGGCGTCGAGCAGCTCGAGCGCCCGGTCGCGGTGCGCGGAAGGCCGCTCGCCGCGCAGGTGGCTCATGAGCTCGAGGTTCTCGAGCGCCGTGAGCGACGCGATGAGCTGCGGCTGCTGGAAGACGATCCCGATCCGGTCGCGCCGCAGCCGCGCTGCGTCCGCGGACACGGCCGACCCGGCAGCGGCCCCGCCGACGGGGGTGTTGACGACGTCGTCGCCGATGCGCACCTCCCCGGACGTCGGGGTCGTGAGGGTCGCCGCCACCGCGAGGAGCGAGGACTTGCCCGAGCCCGACGGGCCGAGCACCGCGGTCGTGGTCCCGGCGGGGACGGTCAGGGAGACGTCGTCGACCGCGGTGACGGTCGACTCGCCGTCGGGGTAGACGAGGGTGACGTGGTCGAGGGTGAGGTTCATGGTGTGCCTTTCAGGAGCAGCTTTCAGGAGCAAGGGGGAGCGGTCGCGAGCGCCAACCCCGCCGCAGGAGCGGCGAGCGGGCCGACGCCTCAGCGGGCCGCGAGCGCCGCGTGCGGGTCGATGCGCGTGATCCGCAGGATCGCTGCGACGGCGCCGACCGTCCCGAGGACCACGAGGATGAGGGCGGGCAGGAGGGTCGTGGCGGGGGAGACGACGACGGGCATGACCTGGGCTGCGAGGGCCCCGGCCCCGGCGGCGAGCGCGGTCCCGATGCCGACGCCGAGCACGAGCAGGACGAGCGCCTGGCCGATCGCGTCGCGCAGCAGGTAGGAGGTGGAGGCGCCGAGCGCCTTGAGGACCGCGACGTCGCCGGCCCGGTTGATGGTCCACACGGTGAAGAACGCGCCCACGACGAGGGCGGAGATCGCGAGCAGGAAGCCCTGCATCATCGTGAGGGACATGTTCTCCGCGGAGAACGAGCTGACGGCGGCGCGCGCGGCCATGGGCGTGAGGGTTGCCGTGCCGGTGTGGTCCGCAGCCGCGGCGAGGGCGGAGTCGCTGGGGTCCCCGGTGATGGCGACGACGGTCGCGACCTCGTCACCGGACGCGCCGCCGCCGCGGGCTCCGACGGTCTGCCAGTCGGTCAGGTCCATCCAGACGACGGGCGTGTGGGAGAAGTCGGCCTGGGTGTCGAGCACGCCTGCGACGGTCAGGGTCAGCGAGCCCAGGGCGACCTCGTCGCCCTTCTGGGCGCCGAGGTCGTCGGCCGCGCCGCTCGACAGCAGCACGGTCCCGGGGGCTGCCTCGGCGCCGTCGGGCACGAGGCCCGAGCCGGGGCGCGAGCCGAACGCGGTGACGGCGGCGGTGGTGCCTGCCTCGCCGTCGGCGCCTGCGGTGACCGACGCGCGCGTCGTCGCGATCCCGAGAGGTTCGGCCGAGGAGACACCGTCCACAGCGGCGAACGCGTCCCACTGCGCGGCGTCGACCTGGGACTCGGTGAAGGAGGGCTTCGCATCCCCGGTCACGGTGAACGCGAGGCGCTCGACGGGGAGGTCGGTGATGCCCGACGTGCTCGCGCGGGCCAGTCCCGCGGTCAGCGAGGCGAGGAAGCCCACGAGGAACGTGATGAGGACGATGACGGTGGACATGAGGACGAAGCGTCCCCGGGCGAAGCGCAGGTCGCGCAGCGCGACGAACATCAAGAGCCTCCGGTGGTTGGCGTGGAATCGATCTGCGTCCAGCCTCCCGCCGAGGCGCCTCGCGCGGATCGGGCCCGTGGACGGTCTCCGGTGGCCGCGAGGTGGGTCAGAGGATCAACCTTTTGATGGATCGCGCGCGGCACGTCGCGCCCGCCGCGTCGCTAGGGTGGCGATGTGAAGCCTCGCGCCGTGATCTCCGCCGCCCGCGGGCTCCAGATCGCGCTCGACGTGCTCCTGGTGGCCCTCGTCGGGCTCGCGGTCGGCTCCCGCTGGGCCGAGGCCCTGAGCAGCGGGGGACTGGACGCCGGGGCGTGGGGAGCGCTCGCGTGCGGCCTGGCGCTCCTGGCCGTCTACGGCGTGGGGCGCTCGCGGATCAACGTGCGCGACTCCGCGGTCGACGCCCCGCGCGGCGCCTGGTGGCCCACGGGAGCGTGGATCGCGGCGCTGATCGTGGGGTGGGCGCTCCTGCTGCTCCTGACCCCTGTCGCGCTGTGGATCGCGTTCCCGCTCATGTTCCTCGAGATGCACGTCCTCGGCCCGCGCCGCGGGATCGTGGCCGTGGCCGCGACCACGGCGTGCGCGATCGGCGGAGCGATCCTGGGCGGGCAACAGCTCGTGGGCTCGATCCTCGGCCCGACGTTCGGCGGCCTCGTCGCGATCGCCGTCGTCCTCGGCTTCGAGACGATCGTGCGCGAGTCGCAGGGCCGCCAGGAGCTCATCGACGACCTGGTCCGCACCCGCGCGGACCTCGCGGCCTCCGAGCGCGAGGCCGCGGTCGCGACCGAGCGCGAGCGCCTCGCGCGCGAGATCCACGACACGCTCGCGCAGGGCTTCTCGTCGATCGAGCTGCTGCTGCGTGCCGCGGACACCGCGCTCGCGGAGGTCGAGGAGCCGGGAGCGTTCACCGAGGGAGCCCCCGGCCCGACGGCGGCGCGCACCGCACGCGGCTACGTCACCCGGTCACGGGTCGCCGCGCAGCAGAACCTCGCCGAGGCCCGGCGCTTCGTGCGCGACCTCGCTCCGGCGGACCTCGAGTCGGCGACCCTCGTCGGGGCGCTCGAACGCGTCGCCGAGCGCACGGCGCTGGCCTCGGGCGACGACCTGCGCGTGACCGTCGACGTGTCCGGGCAACCTCGTCCGCTGCCCGTGCCCGTCGAGACCGCGCTGCTGCGGATCGCGCAGTCGGCGCTCGCCAACGTCGTCCAGCACGCGGGGGCCACGCGGGCCGCGGTCACGCTCAGCTTCCTCGGGGACGCCGTGGCGCTCGACGTGGTCGACGACGGTCGTGGGTTCGACCCGCTCGCGCCCCCCGGACCGCGCCCGGGCGCGGACGGGGGCTCCGCCGTCGGGCGTGAGGACCGTGACGAGGGCGCGACAGGAGGGGCGACGTCCCCGCCCCGCTCAGGGTTCGGCCTGACCGCGATGCGCTCGCGCGTCGCCGAGCTCGGCGGCACGTTCTCTCTCGAGACCGAGCCGGGCGCCGGGACGGCGCTCGCGGTCCACCTTCCGCTCGACCCCCAGGAGACTCGGTGACACAGGGACCGGCGACCATCCGCGTCGTCCTGACCGACGACCACCCCGTGGTCCGCGCGGGCCTGCGGGCCGTCGTCGACGCCGAGGGGGACATGGAGGTCGTCGACGAGCTCGCGACGGCCGAGGAGCTCGTCCGACGGGTCGGGGCCGGGCTCGAGGCCGACGTCGTGCTGCTCGACCTGCGCTTCGGCGAGGGGCGCATGGGCGGCGCGCAGGCCGCGCGCGAGGTCACGCGCCTGGGTGGGCCGCCCGTCCTGATCCTCACGACCTACGACTCCGACCAGGAGATCCTCGCCGCGATCGAGGCCGGCGCCACCGGCTACCTCCTCAAGGACGCGCCGACCGACGAGCTGACCGCCGCGATCCGCGCGGCGGCGGCAGGGCAGGTCGCGCTCGGGCCGAGCGTGCAGCGACGGCTGCTCGGGCGCATGCGGGCACCGGGCGTCTCGTTGTCGCTGCGCGAGCTCGAGGTGCTCGGGCTCGTGGCGCAGGGGTGCTCGAACGACGAGGTCGCGCGCCGGCTGTTCCTGTCGAAGGCGACCGTGAAGTCCCACCTGGTCCACGTGTACGAGAAGCTCGGGGTCGACTCGCGCACGGCCGCGGTGGCCGAGGCGCGCAGGCGGGGGCTGCTGGGGGAGTGAGCGCCGATCGACCGCGGAGCGTCCCGGTACGCTCGTCCAGGTACCGGGCTCGCCGTCGCGCGAGGTCAGGGCCGTGCCCCGGGCAACCCTGCTAGACTATGGGCGCCGTCAGAACGGCCGCGGAGGCTGGCAAGCCTGCCGAAGAGCCCAGGGATCAAGCCCTGGCGCGCCGCGCAACGAACACCACAAGGAGAGCCGTGCCCCTCGACACTGCCACCAAGCAGCGCATCATGACCGAGTACGCCACGAGCGAGGGCGACACCGGTTCGCCCGAGGTCCAGATCGCGATGCTGACGCAGCGCATCAAGGACCTGACCGAGCACCTCAAGGAGCACAAGCACGACCACCACAGCCGTCGTGGCCTGCTGCTCCTCGTCGGCCAGCGTCGCCGTCTCCTCGGCTACCTGCAGAAGGTCGACATCAACCGCTACCGCAGCCTCATCGAGCGCCTCGGCCTGCGTCGCTGACACCCCCTGACTCAGCCCGGCCC
>NZ_JBHUAD010000122.1:0-12138 GCF_042789955.1 Oerskovia sp. NPDC056781 | reverse complement strand
CGTCCCGCGCGGGACGAGCCTCAGCTGTTGCCGTCGAACAGCGACGTGACCGATCCGTCGTCGAAGACCTCGCGGATCGCGCGCGCCAGGAGCGGCGCGATCGACAGGACCGTGAGCTGCGGGAAGTGCTTCTCCGCGGAGATCGGCAGGGTGTCGGTCACGACGACCTCGCTCGCACCGCACTCGGACAGGCGCTGCGCCGCC
This sequence comes from Oerskovia sp. NPDC056781, assembly GCF_042789955.1. Taxonomy (NCBI): domain Bacteria; kingdom Bacillati; phylum Actinomycetota; class Actinomycetes; order Micrococcales; family Cellulomonadaceae; genus Oerskovia; species Oerskovia sp. NPDC056781. Next base: position 11,934 of record NZ_JBHUAD010000122.1, on the reverse strand, counting down.
GGGTCGGACAGGACGCCGTGCGTCGCCGCGACGATGACGGACTTGGCGCCCGCCGCGAGGCAGACCTTGACGGCTTCCGCGATGGTGCCGCCCGTGTCGATCAGGTCGTCGACGAGGACGCAGTCGCGACCCTCGACGTCACCCACGACGCGGTTCGCGACCGCCTGGTTGGGGCGCGTGATGTCGCGCGTCTTGTGGACGAAGGCGAGCGGTCCGCCACCGAGCTTCGCGGCCCACTGCTCGGCGACGCGGATACGGCCGGCGTCGGGCGAGACGACCGTGACGTTCGACGTGTCGACGCGCGAGCGGACGTAGTCCGTGAGGATCGGCATGGCCCACAGGTGGTCCACGGGGCCGTCGAAGAAGCCCTGGGTCTGCGCGGCGTGCAGGTCGACGCTCATGAGTCGGTCGGCACCGGCCGTGCGGAACAGGTCCGCGATGAGACGGGCCGAGATCGGCTCGCGACCGCGGTGCTTCTTGTCCTGACGGCCGTAGCCGTAGAAGGGCTGGACGACCGTGATGGTCTTGGCCGAGGCACGCTTGGCCGCGTCGACCATGAGCAGCTGCTCCATGATCCACTGGTTGATCGGCGCCGTGTGGCTCTGCAGGAGGAAGATGTCCGCGCCGCGGACGCTCTCCCCGAAACGGACGTAGATCTCGCCGTTGGCGAAGTCGTACGCGGTCGTCGGGAGCAGGTCGATGCCCAGCTCCCGCGCGACGTCCTTGGCGAGCTCGGGGTGCGCGCGCCCGGACGCGAGGACGAGGGACTTGTCCCCGTTGCCGGCGATCGTGCTGCTCATCGTGGGGAAGGCCCTTCGTTCGTGCTGCTGGTCGTGGTGCTGGAACCGTCGGGGACGGTGGGGACACCCGGGCTCGCAGGCACCGGGGTCGGTCGGGGGGCCGGGGTCGCCGCGGTGGCCTCGGCGAGCTGCGCCTGGGCCTGGGCTCCCAGCGGAGGGGGCGTGTCGTCGTCGTTCTCGTGGGCCCGCGCGGCGGCGTCGGCGGCAGCGGTGCCCGGGCGGCGGCGGGCGACCCAGCCGTCGACGTTGCGCTGCGGGGCGCCGCTCACGCCGAGCGCACCGGCCGGCACGTCGCGGCGGATCACGGAGCCTGCGGCCGTGTACGCGCCGTCGCCCACCGTGACGGGGGCGACGAACATGTTGTCCGCGCCGGTCCGGGCGTGCGAGCCGATGACGGTGCGGTGCTTGGAGACACCGTCGTAGTTGACCGTGACGCTCGCCGCACCGATGTTGGTGTGCTCGCCGATCGTCGCGTCGCCCACGTAGGACAGGTGCGGCACCTTGGAGCCGGTACCGATCGTCGCGTTCTTCGTCTCGACGAACGTGCCGATCTTGCCCTTGGCCCCGAGGTCCGTGCCGGGGCGCAGGTAGGCGAACGGCCCGACGCTCGCTCCGTCCCCGACGACCGACAGGCTGCCGTGCGTGCGGGTCACGGTGGCGCCCACGCCGACCTCCATGTCGGTGAGCGTCGTGTCGGGGCCGATGGTCGAGCCCGCCCCGATCGTCGTCGCACCGTGGAGCTGGGTGCCCGGGAGCAGCGTCACGTCGTGGCCGAGGTCCACGTCGACGTCGACCCAGGTCGTCGCCGGGTCGATCACCGTGACCCCCTCGAGCATCCAGCGGGTGAGGATGCGGCGGTTGAGCTCGGCGCGCAGCGTCGCGAGCTGGGCGCGGTCGTTCGCCCCCTCGACCAGGAGCGGGTCGGCGACCCGGAGGGCACCGACGCGGCCGCCGCCCTCGCGGGCGATCTGGAGCACGTCGGTCAGGTAGACCTCGCCCTGCGCGTTCTCCTGGGTGACCTGCTGGAGGGCGCCGCGCAGGACACCTGCGTCGAAGACGTAGACCGAGGAGTTGATCTCCCGGATCGCGCGCTGCTCGTCCGTCGCGTCCTTGTGCTCGACGATGCTCAGGACTCCCCCGGCGTCGTCGCGGACGATCCGGCCGTAGCCGGTCGCGTCGTCGACCTCGGTCGTCAGGACCGTCACGGCGTTGCCGCCCGAGCGGTGCGCGTCCAGCAGCTCGGTCAGCGTGGCCGCGTCCAGCAGCGGGATGTCCCCCGCGAGGACGACGACCGACCCGTCGAGACCGTCAACGGCGCCGCGCCCCTCGTGCCCGATCGGCACCCCGTGGGCGGCGGCCTCGGCCTGCGCCCGCACGTCGAGCGCCTCGAGCGCGCACTGCACGGCACGACCGGTGCCCGGCACGTCGTCCTGGTCGACCACGAGGGCCGACGGGACGACCTCGAGGGCTGCGGCCGCCACGAGGTCGCGCTCGTGCCGGACCACGACGGCGATCCGCAGCGGAGACAGGTCACGGGCCGCGACCATCGCGTGGCCGAGCAGGCTGCGTCCGGCGAGGGGATGGAGGACCTTCGGGGTCGCGGACTTCATCCGTGTCCCCGCACCAGCGGCGAGGACGATGACTGCGGCTGGCGGCGAGTCGGGCACAGCGTCGGTCACTGGGGCTTCCCATCTGGTTGGTGGCACGAGCTCCGCCCCCAGGACTCGAACCTGGACTAAAGGCACCAAAAACCCTTGTGCTGCCGATTACACCAAGGCGGAACGGACTGGACACGGCGCGCCGTCCGAGGGTGAACCCGCGGTCGCGCGCACCATCGCTCGTCCGGAGAACAGTCTGCCAGGTCTCGCGCCGTGCTCGGGGCCCGAACGGTGTCCAGACGTGGAGAAAACGTGTGAGGAGGCAGTCACTCGGCGCTCGTGCCGCGAGGCGAACCGTCTCATCCCGGTCCCCCGGACGGCCGGGCACGGCATGATGGTGCCGTGCCCGCAGACTCCAGACGTCCTCCCAGATCCCGCATGACCGCGAGCCAGCGCCGTGAACAGCTCCTCACGGTGAGCCGTGTCCTGTTCGCGGAGAAGGGGTTCGAAGGGACGAGCGTCGAGGAGATCGCGGCACGCGCCGAGGTGTCCAAGCCCGTGGTGTACGAGCACTTCGGCGGCAAGGAAGGCATCTACGCGGTCATCGTGGACCGCGAGATCCAGGGCCTGACCAGCGCGCTCACCGGAGCCCTCTCGATGGGTGGCCACCCCAAGGTGCTGCTCGAGCGCACGGCCCTCGCGCTGCTGACGTACATCGAGACCTCCGAGGACGGGTTCCGGATCCTCGTGCGCGACTCCCCTGTCGCCCAGGCGACGGGGACGTTCTCCAGCCTCATCGGGGACGTCGCGACCCAGGTCGAGCACCTGCTCGCGGACCAGTTCAAACGCCGCGGCCTGGACCCTCGGGTCTCGCCCATCTACGCGCAGATGCTCGTCGGCATGGTCGCGCTGACTGGTCAGTACTGGCTCGACGTCCGCAGCCCCAAGAAGGCCGACGTCGCGGCGCACCTGGTCAACCTGGCGTGGAACGGCCTGTCCGGCATGGAGAAGAAGCCGTCGCTCACGACCAAGGACCGCGCCGCCGACTGACCGCCCGCCGGCCGCCGACCCGCGGGGCCTCGAACCCGTGACATTCCGCCCGTGACGGCGGCCGCGTCGCATGGTTTCGTTGACCCATGGCGACTCTCGAGATCGACAGGCTGAACAAGACGTACGGGACCGTGCGCGCGCTGCGCGACATGTCCTTCACGGTCGGCGCCGGCGAGATCTTCGGCTTCGTCGGCTCGAACGGGGCCGGCAAGACGACCACCATGCGCATCGCGCTGGGGGTGCTCGCGCCCGACTCGGGCGAGGTCCGGTGGGACGGCCGACCGCTCGACCTGGCGATGCGCCGTCGGATCGGGTACATGCCCGAGGAGCGCGGGCTCTACCCCAAGATGAAGGTCGGCGACCAGCTCGAGTACCTGGCCCGGCTGCACGGGCTGAGCACGAGCGCGGCGCGCGCCGCGACGGAGCACTGGACGCAGGTCCTCGGGATCGACTCGCGTCGTGGCGACGAGGTCCAGAAGCTCTCGCTCGGCAACCAGCAGCGCGTCCAGCTCGCGGCCGCGCTCGTGCACGACCCGGACATCCTGGTGCTCGACGAGCCGTTCTCCGGGCTGGACCCGGTCGCGGTCGACGTCATGAGCGGCGTGCTGCGCGACCGCGCCGCCGCGGGCGTCCCGGTCGTCTTCTCGTCGCACCAACTCGACCTGGTCGAGCGGCTGTGCGACCGCGTGGGGATCGTCAAGGCGGGCGAGATGGTCGAGGTCGGCGGGATCGAGGAGCTGCGCGCGACGCAGCGCCCCCAGTGGGTCGTCGACGCCCCGCAGGCGCCGCCCGGGTGGGCGGCCGAGCTCCCGGGCGTCCATGTCGTGCGGTACGACGGCGCCAGGACCTTCCTCGAGGTCGACTCGCCCCAGGACGGGGCCGAGCAGGTGATCCTGCGCGCGGCACTGGCCACGGGCCCGGTGCGGGAGTTCACGCCGCAACGCCCCTCCCTGACAGAGCTCTTCCGCCACGTCGTGAGCAGCGACGACGCGGCCGCCCCCGCGGCGGGCGCCGACGCGACGGGCGACGACCCCACGCCCCCCACGACCCGTCAGGAGGTCTCGGCATGAGCGCCGACCGCCGGCCCCCGGGCCAGCCGACCAGCACGCAGAACCACTCCCCCGTCAGCACATGGGGCGCGGTGTCCCTCGTGGCGGGTCGGGAGATCTCGACCCGCATCCGCTCCAAGGCGTTCGTCTGGACAACGGTCGCCCTGCTCGTCGGTGTGGTGCTGGGCGGGTTCCTGCTGAGCCTGGTCGGCGACCAGGGCCCCGCTGCCCAGAAGGTCGGCGTCACGTCGGAGGCCGAGGCCCTCGGCCCCCAGCTCACGGCTGCGGGCACCGCGGTCGGGACCGAGATCGAGGTCACCGAGGTCTCGGAGTCCGAGGGACGGACCCAGGTCGCCGACGGGGACCTCGACGCCCTGGTCATCGGCAGCCCCGAGTCGTTCACGGTCGTCGTGCAGGAGGAGCTGGGCACGACCCTGTCGCCCGTCTTCACGGGGCTCGCCCAGCAGGCGGCCCTGACCGGGGCCATCACCGACCTCGGCGGCGACCCGTCCGCCGTCGCGCAGGAGATCGCGACCGCCGCGCCCACGGTCGAGACGCTCGAACCCGCCGAGGAGCGCGACCCCGCGCAGATCGTCACGGGCATGGTCGGCGGGATCCTCATCTTCATCGCGCTCATGACCTGCGGGCAGCTCGTGGCGCAGGGCGTCGTGGAGGAGAAGACGAGCCGCGTGGTCGAGCTGCTGCTCGCGACGATCCGGCCCTGGCAGCTCATGGCGGGCAAGGTCCTGGGCATCGGCGCGATCGGCCTCATGCAGCTCGTGGTGGTCGTGGGGGGCGGCGTCGGGACGGCGTTCGCCCTGGGGCTCGTCGACGCGAGCAGCGTGAACCTCGGGGCGACCGCGGCCTGGGTGCTCGTGTGGTTCGTGATCGGCTTCGTCATGTACTCGCTGGCCCTGGCCGCGCTCGCGGCGCTCGTCTCGCGGCAGGAGGACGTGGGCTCGGTCATCACGCCGGTCCTGACGCTCATGATGATCCCGTACATCATCGGGATCTCGATCGGCCCGTGGGACCCCGAGAACCCGCTCGTCGTGTGGCTGTCCTACATCCCGTTCTGCTCGCCCCTGCTCATGCCGATCCGGATCGCGCTGGGCACGGTCGAGACGTGGGAGATCCTGCTCGCGGCCGGGCTCTCGCTCGCGCTCGTGCCCGTCCTGGTGTGGCTCGCGGGCAAGATCTACTCGAACGCGGTGCTGCGCACGGGCGGCCGGATCAAGCTCAAGGACGCTCTGCGCGCGAGCTGACCGGTCCCGTCCGGGCGGGTCGACCCGTCAAGACTCTTGATGTCGAGGAATGTCGAGTAATCTCGCGTTCATGCAGCACCCGCACCCGGACGAGGTCGACCGCATCGTCGACGCCTGGCAGCGCGAGCGTCCGGACCTGGACGTCGAGCCGCTCACCGTGTTCTCCCGCGTCAGCAGGCTGGCCCGCCACCTGGACCTCGCGCGCCGCAGCGCCTTCGCGCGCGGGCACCTGGAGACCTGGGAGTTCGACGTGCTGTCCGCGCTGCGCCGGGCGGGCGAGCCGTACCGCCTGTCCCCCGGGGCGCTCATCACGCAGACGCTCGTCACGAGCGGCACCATGACCAACCGGATCGACCGCCTCGAGGCGCGCGGGCTCGTGCAGCGCCACCGCTCGCCCGACGACCGCCGCGGCGTGCTCGTCGAGCTCACGCCCGAGGGCCTCGAGCGCGTCGACGCCGCCATGAGCGACCTCCTGGCCGTCGAGCGCGAGGTTCTCGCGGCCCTCGCGCCCGCCGAGCGGCTGCAGCTCGCGAACCTGCTGCGCACCGTCGTGGGGCAGTTCGAGGCCTGACCGGCACGGGTCAGTCGAGCAGCTCGGCGGCTTCCATCCACTCGGCCTCGAGCGTGTCCTTCTCGTCGGCGAGCTCGCGGAGCTGCTTGTCGAGGTCGAGGATCGCGGCGTGGTCGGTCGCCTGGGCCGCCATCTTGTCGTGCAGGCGCGCCTCGAGCTCCGCGATCTTGGACAGGCGTCGCTCGATGCGCCCGATCTCCTTCTTCGCGGCCCGCACGTCCGCCCCGGACGGGGCCGCCTGAGCACCGGTGTTCCCGGTGCCGTCGGGGCTCCCCGTGCCCGACGCCGTCGCACCGGCTCCGGCGCTCGTCGCCCCGGTGCGCGTCCCGGCAGAGGCCGCCGCGATCGCGGCCTTGCGCAGCGCGAGGTACTCCTCGACGCCGCCCGGCAGGTCACGGATCGTGCCGTCGCCCAGCAGCGCGACCTCACGGTCGCAGACACGCTCGAGCAGGTAGCGGTCGTGCGAGACGACGACGAGCGTCCCGGGCCAGCCGTCGAGGAGGTCCTCGATGGCCGCGAGCGTGTCGGTGTCGAGGTCGTTGGTGGGCTCGTCGAGCAGCAGCACGTTGGGCTCTCCGACGAGCAGGCGCAGGAGCTGCAGGCGACGGCGCTCACCACCCGACAGGTCGCGGACCAATGTCTGGGAGCGCTCGCGCGTGAAGCCGAGGCGCTCGACGAGCTGGGCCGCGGTGAGCTCCTTGCCGTCGACCGCTACCGTGCGCTTCTCCTGCTCGATGACCTCGACGACCCGCAGGCCGCCGATCTCGTCGAGCTCGTCGACGTCCTGGGTCAGCTCGGCGACGTGGATCGTCTTGCCGCGCTTGACCGTGCCCGCTGTGGGGGCGAGCCGCCCGGCCAGGAGCCGCAGGAGCGTCGTCTTGCCCGCGCCGTTGACCCCGACCACGCCGTAGCGGTCACCCGGGCCGAGGCGCCAGGTGACCTCGTCGAACAGGACCTTCTCCGCCGCCTGGGCATCACCGTCACGTGCCGGCATCCGGACCGTCACGCCCTCGAGGTCCAGCACGTCCTTGCCGAGGCGTCGCGTGGCCATGCGCGTGAGCTCGAGCGTGTCACGGGGGTTCGGCTCGTCGGCGATGAGCGCGGCCGCGGCGTCGAGCCGGAACTTGGGCTTCGACGTGCGGGCCGGGGCCCCGCGACGGAGCCAGGCGAGCTCCTTGCGGAGCAGGTTGTTGCGCTTCTCGGCCGTGACGGCCGCAGTGCGGGCGCGCTCGGCGCGGGCCAGGACGTACGCGGCGTACCCGCCCTCGTACCCCTCGACCGAGCCCGAACCGTCACCCGTGACCTCCCACATGCGCGTGCAGACCGCGTCGAGGAACCAGCGGTCGTGCGTCACGACCACGAGCGCGCCGCGGGCACCGGGACGCGCGTAGCGCGCCTGGAGGTGCTCGGCGAGCCACGCGACCCCCTCGACGTCGAGGTGGTTGGTGGGCTCGTCGAGGAACAGCACGTCGTGCTCCGCGACCAGCAGCGCCGCGAGCGCGACGCGGCGTCGTTGACCACCCGACAGGGTCGACGCCGGGGAGTCCAGGTCCAGGTCCTCGAGCAGGCCCGCGTGCACCGCGCGGATGCCCGCGTCGCCCGCCCACGTGTGCTCGGCCGACTCCCCGTGCACCAGGTCGCGGATCGTGGTCCCCTCGGGCGACTCGTCGCGCTGGTCGAGCATCCCGATCCGCAGCCCGCCCACCCGGGTGACGCGTCCGGCGTCGGGCACCGCGGTCCCCGCGAGGAGACGCAGCAGCGTGGACTTGCCGGCGCCGTTGGGGCCGACGACGCCCACGCGGTCGCCGTCGTCGAGGCCCAGGCTCACGCCGTCGAGCAGGGTGCGGGTGCCGACGACGAGGCGGATGTCGTCGGCGCCGAGGAGGTGTGCCATGAGTTCCTTCGGGAGGGGGGAGGTGCCCTAGCGAGGATACGCGTCGGCACGCGGGCGCCAGGACGCGGCGGACCCGGGGAGTGCGTGCGTCAGGAGGGCAGGACGCGGGCGCCCGACGCCGGGCCCGTGGCGCAGTGCACCGAGTCCGCGACGCCCGCCGCCGTCCAGGAGGCCGCGATCGCGAGCGCGTGCTGCCGGCTGCGGGCGAGGGCCGCGATCGTCGGGCCCGAGCCCGAGACGATCACCCCGAGAGCCCCGACCTCGTGCGCGACCTCCAAGGTCCGGGCCAGCTCGGGCGCCAGGGCGAGCGTCGCGGCCTGCAGGTCGTTGTGCAGCGCCCGACCGAGCCCCACGGGATCCCCGGCACGCAACGCCTGCATGAGCTCGGTGTCGTCCGACAGCTCGACGTCGGGGGTCCCGCCCACGACCTCGTCGAACGTCTGGAACACCTTGGCCGTCGACAGCCCCTCGTCGCGCACCGCGAAGGCCCAGTGGAACTCGCCACGGGACATCGCCGGGGTCAGGAGATGACCCCGTCCGGTGCCCACCGCGGTGTGCCCGACCAGGCCGAACGGCACGTCCGAGCCGAGCCCCGCCGCGAGGTCGGCCATCTCGCCCCGCGAGAGCCCGGTCTCCCACAGCAGGTCGCACGCGACGAGTGTCGCCGCCGCGTCGGCGGACCCACCGGCCATGCCGCCCGCGACCGGCACGCCCTTGCGGATGTGCAGCCGGACGTCAGGATCCACCCCGGTGTAGCGGGCGAGCGACTCCGCGGCACGCCACGCGAGGTTGGACCCGTCGACCGGGACACGCTCGGCCTGCGCCCCGGAGACCGTCAGCGAGATGCCCTCGCCGGGCGTCACCAAGGTCGCCTCGACCTCCTCGACCAGCGAGACCGCCTGGAAGATCGTGACGAGCGGGTGGTAGCCGTCCTCCTGGCACGCCCCGACCCGCAGCGACAGGTTGACCTTCCCGGGCGCCCGGACCCGCACGGCGACGGGAGGCGCAGCGGACAGGTGGGAGCTCACGCGTCCACTGTGCCAGGTCGGTCCGGGTGCTCGCCTGCGGAAGCCGCCGCCTCGGCCCGCACGAGCGGGAGCTGCTCCGCGATGCGCGCGAACTCCTCGATCGTGAGCCGCTCACCACGCGCCGTCGGGTCGACACCCGCGCGCTCGAGCGCGTCGACCGCCGCGGCCGACGACCCCGCGATGCCTGCCAGGGCCGAACGAAGCATCTTGCGGCGCTGGGCGAAGGCCGCGTCGACGACCGCGAAGACCTCCTCGCGGGTCGCCGTCGTGCGGGGAGGCTCACGCCGGTCGAGCGCGACGAGCGCCGAGTCCACGTTCGGCACCGGCCAGAACACGCTGCGCCCCACCGTGCCGGCCCGCGAGGCCGAGGCGTACCAGGCCGCCTTGACCGACGGCACCCCGTAGGTCCGGCTGCCGGGCGGGGCCGCGAGCCGGTCCGCGACCTCGGCCTGCACCATGACGAGGACCCGCTGCAACGAGTCGAAGCGCTCGAGGAACGTCAGGAGGACGGGCACCGCGACGTTGTACGGGAGGTTGGCGACCAGCGCCGTGGGCGCCTCGCCCGGGAGCTCGGTGACCTCGAGCGCGTCGGCGGCGACGACCGTGAGACGGTCGGCCGCGTCCGGCTGGTGCACCGCGACGGTGGCCGCGAGCTGCTGCGCCAATGGCGGGTCGATCTCGACGGCGACCACGCTCGCACCGACCTCGAGCAGCCCCAGGGTCAGCGACCCGAGGCCCGGACCGACCTCGACCACGCGGTCCCCGGCCCCGATCCCGGCGGTCCGGACGATCTTGCGGACGGTCCCGCCGTCGTGCACGAAGTTCTGGCCGAGCGTCTTGGTGGGCCGCACACCCAGACGCCCTGCCAGGTCGCGGATCTGTGCCGGACCGAGCAGGGCGCTGGGGGTGTCGTTCATGCAGGGAAGCCTACCGGTTGGCCCGGTACGACCCCCTCCGCCGGGAGGGGGGCACGGCGTCCGCGCGGGATCAGTACCAGTTCTTCGCCTGGGAGTGGCCCCACGCCGCGCACGGGGTGCCGTAGCTGCCCGCGATGTAGTTCAGGCCCCAGGTGATCTGCGTCGCCGGGTTGGTCCGCCAGTCGGCACCCGCCGAGGCCATCTTGGACGCCGGCAGCGACTGCGGGATCCCGAACGCGCCCGAGGACCGGTTGGTCGCCGAGGAGTTCCAGTTGCTCTCCTTGGTCCAGAGCTTGTCGAGGCACTGGAACTGGTCGCCGCCCCAGCCGCGGGCCGCGACGAGCTGGCGCCCGATCTCGCGCGCCGACCCGGCCGCTGCCGGGCCGCTCGGGCGCTCCTTGGTGCCCTGCACGACGATCTTGGCGACCGGCTCGGCCGTGACGCCGTCCGAGACGACCTCGCGGGACTCCTCGACGCCGTCGACCGCGGTGACCCGCTCGACGAGGGTGTGCGCGCCCTCGACCCCCTCCTGGGAGACGGTCGGCGCCTCGTCCTTGTAGACGTTCGCGTCCTCCTGGACCGTCGTCTCGAACGGGACGGGCGTCACGGTGGGGACGTCGCTCACGGCGACGCGCTGGACGACGACCGAGACCGCGGGGTCGGCCGTCTCGTCGCGGGCGACCGAGACGCGGTCGTGCTCGCCGAGCACGACACCCTGCTGGTCGAGCAGCGCGTCGACGCCGATGGAGCCGTCCGGCGCGACGACCGTCTGGCCGTCGACGACCACGTTGACGGGTCCGTTCGCGTCGAGCTTCACGCCGAGCTCGGGGCGCCCGTCTGCGGTGGAACGGGAGGCGACCAGGCGCACGTCGGCACCACGACCCGCGAGCGTGTCGAGCGCCTCGTCGGCATCCAGAGCCGTGACCCACACGTCGCTCTGCTGACCATCGGTCTGCACGGTCACCTGACGCCCATAACGCACCACGACGTCAGCACCGTTCTTGAGCGCGGAATCACCCGCAGGAGCGATCAGGTCCTTGTCGGTGACCCGAACACCCTCCTCGGCCAGGAGACCCTCGACCGAACCGGCAAACGTGCTCACCGTGGTGATCTCACCATCGACATCGAGCTCGACGGTCTTCTTCGCGGAACCGTACGCGACCGCACCGGTCGCCACGAGCGCGACAGCAGTCGCACCGGCGATCAAGGGCCAACGGCGACGCCGCACAGCAGGGGAAGTGGCGGAGGCCTCAGCCTCGACACCATCAGAAGTCGAAGGGGTGGTTGCGGAGTGACGCGCCGTGCGCTGTGCGTCCACGGTCGTGCGGAAGGGGTTCTTCACTCGAGTCCAGTCGTCGTGCTGTCCGGGCACAGGGGGCCGAGGGCGTGTCAGGGCACTGTCCCCTTCCGCGCCGTGCGCGGGGCGACGAGGTCGCTCCGGGGTCTCGACCAGCCGATCCGGCGGTCCGGGCACCGCTTCCAGGGCTTCGTCCCGGTCGGCACCTCTCGCGGCGATCACACTCCGGTGAACTCTGCACGCGAGACACTCGACCGTAACCGATCCGTTATGGATCACCAAGTCGATCTCGCAGCGTGCGGGGCACGTCACAGGACGAAACGGGCCCTCGCCGGCAGACCTCGCACACTGCCCACGGGCACGGGTGGGCGGGCGGGGCAACCACCGGCACCCGGCGACGCAGGCAGGACACCGGTGAGCCGCAGCCCCCTCCACGCCGCAGACGCGGGAGAGGGTGCGACCCGCAGC
>NZ_JBHUAD010000121.1:0-12140 GCF_042789955.1 Oerskovia sp. NPDC056781 | reverse complement strand
CCCTCCAGGCCCGTTCCGCCGGGAGCGTCCGGGCTCTCGACGAGGTGCTGGTCGAGTGCAGGGCCTGCCCGCGACTGGTCGCGTGGCGCGAGCGGGTGGCGACGGAGAAGCGGGCCTCGTTCCGTGACGAGACGTACTGGGCGCGGCCCGTGCCCGGGTTCGGCGACGAGCGGGCCGCGTTCCTCGTGGTCGGGCTGGCGCCTGCCGCGCACGGCGCGAACCGCACGGGACGCATGTTCACGGGCGACCGGTCGGGCGACTTCCTGTTCGCGTCGATGTTCCGCACGGGGTTCGCGAACCAGCAGACGTCGGTGAGCGCGGACGACGGGCTCGTGCTGACCGGTATCCGCGTCACGGCGCCCGTGCGCTGCGCCCCGCCCGCGAACAAGCCGACCCCGACCGAGCGTCGCACGTGCGCTCCGTACCTGGGGCGTGAGCTCGAGCTCGTCGGCCCACGGGTCGCGGTGGTCCTGGGGGCGTTCGGGTGGCAGGCGCTGCTCGCGACGCTGACCGACCAGGGCTGGTCGGTACCGCGGCCTCGGCCGGTGTTCGGTCACGGCGCCGAGGTGCGGGTCACGCACCCCGACGGGCGCAACCTGACCCTGTTGGGCTGCTTCCACGTGAGCCAGCAGAACACGTTCACGGGCCGGCTGACGCCCGAGATGCTCGACGCCGTGCTGCTGCGAGCACGGGACCTCGCCCGCTGACGCCCTGCGCCGAGATCGAGGCCACCCAGGAGGCCGGCGCTACGCCCGCACCGTGAGCGTGCTCGACCCGTTCGCGAGCCGCCGCACCTCGACGCGTTCCGCGATGGACTGCTTGAGCGCGTCGACGTGGGACACGACGCCGACGACTCGGCCCCCCGCGCGGAGCTTGCCGAGCTCGCCGAGCACCGCTTCGAGGGTCTCGGGGTCGAGCGTCCCGAAGCCCTCGTCGACGAACAGTGTCCCGAGGTCCACGCCTCCGGCCTCGGCGGTCACGACGTCGGCCATGCCGAGCGCGAGGCACAGCGACACGTAGAAGGTCTCGCCGCCCGAGAGGGTGCGGGGGTCGCGCGCCTGCTCGGTGCGGTGGTCGAGGACCTTCATCGCGAGGCCGGTCCGGCGCGTGCGGACGTCCTCCCTCTCGTCGGACCGTTCGAGCTCGTAGCGGCCGTCGGACATCTCGCGGAGCCGTTCGTTGGCTGCCGCGACGACGTCCTCGAAGCGCCTGACCAGCACGAACGTCGCGAGCGACAGCGCCTTGGCGTTGTCGCTGCCGGACCCCGCGGCGAGCGCGGCCATGCGGGCGACGGGCGCGGCGTCCTCGCGGGCGCGGCCCCAGGCACCCACGGTCGACTCGATCTCCGTCGCGGCGGTCGCCGCCGCGGTCGCCCGCCGGGACGCTCCGTTCGCCTGGAGGGCGGCCATCCGCTCGGCGGCCTCCGCCTGCCCGACGGCGTCACGCGCCCCGTCGAGGTCGACGTCCACGTCCGCGGGCAGGGAGACGATCGCCTCCTCGGCGAGACCCCGCCGGATGCGCTCGGTGTCCGCGTCGATCGTGCGGAGCCTGCGTTCGAGCACCTCCCGGCTCTCCGTCGGCAGGAGCGCGTCGACCGCCTCGTGCTCGTCCTCGAACCCGGCCTCGGCGACGACTGCCGCGACCTCGGCAGCCCGAGCCTCGACCGCGGCCGACGTGCGGGTGACGGCCGCCTCGGCGTCGAGCAGGGTGCTCACGGCGAGGTCGCGGTCCCGCAGCGCTGCCGCGAGCACCGCGACGGGGTTGGCGGGCGTGCCCTCGTCGGCCCAGGGGTCCGGGAGGTCGGCGTCGGCGAGGAGCGGTCCGGTCGCGTCGAGCTCGGCGACGATGTCCCGGCGATCCTGCTCGATCCCCGCGGCGAGGGCGTCGAGGCGCGCGCTCTCCCCTGCGACCCGCTCGGCGAGGGTCGAGGCCAGGGTGGTCAGGTCGCCGGTCTCGGCGTCGAAGGCCGAGAGTGCCGCGGACGCCTCGGCCCGTTCGGTGACGGCTGCGGAGGATGCCGACACGAGCTCCTCGACCACGGCGAGCGCCACCTGCGCCTGGTCGACCTCGACGCCTCCCGCGGCCCGCAGGAACCCGTCGAGGCGTTCGACAAGGGTCGCGACCTCGGCGGACGCCGCGGCGACGATCTCCTCCGCGGCCCGGCGCCCGGCTTCCGCGGTCTCGACGTCGTCCCGGCCCACGTGCTCGTCGCTCGTCCGTGCGGGCGCGGGGTGCTCGTGCGCGCCGCACACGGGGCACGCGTCCCCGGGCTCCAGGCCCGCCGCGAGCTCACCCGCGATCCCGCCCAGCCAGGCCGTGCGCAGCGCGTGCTCGGCGTCGGACGCGGTGCGGGCGTCGGCGACCGCCCGTTCCTGGCCGGCCCGGGCGGTGTCGAGAGCCGTGCGGGTCTCGACCGCCTGGCGGGCCGCGCGCAGCACGGACTGGGCCGCGAGCACCTTCTCCTGCCGTTCGCCGAGCCGTCCGGCGACGTCGGCGAGCTCGTCGCGGCGCGACTCCCGCTCGGCACGGTCGGCGGGACGAGCCGCGAGGTCCGCGACGACGCGTGCGCGTTCCTCACGATCACGCTCGACCTCCTTGCGGCCGTCGACCAGGTCGCGCTCCCGGAGCGGCAACGACTCCCCGACGGGCAGGAGGCGGGCGAGGCGCGTGCTCGCAGCGGCGAGGCTCGACCGCAGGACGTCGAGGGCCGTGACGTCGGCCGAGGCCAGCGACTCCGGCACCCCGGTCCGGGCGAGCAGGAGCCGCTCGTGCGCAGCGGCGTGCTCCGTCGCGGCGCGGCGGGCGCCCGCGAGCACGGGCTCCACGACGGCGGCCCGCTGCGCGGCGGCGAGGACCTCCCGGTCGGTGGCCACCTGGTCCGCGGTGGCGTCGAGCGCCGCCTGCTCGGCGAGCAGGGCGTCGCGGCGCACGACCGCTGCGCTGAGCGTGCGCGCCGCCTCGAACGCGTCACGGGCCGCGACGAGCGCGCTGTTGGCCGAGATCTCGCGTGCGCCGAGCGCATCGGCCGTCCGCTGCATCGTCGCGACGTGACGGTGGACGAGGGTCCGGACCGAGGGCAGGCCCGCGACGGCCGCGACGGCCGCGTCCCGGACGGCGATGGCCGCGACGTCGGCAGCGTCGTCGCCGGCCTCGCCGGCCCCGTCGCCGTCTCCGTCCCCCTCGCCGCCGCTGTCGTCCGTGGGCTCCTCGGTCGTGTCGAGCGGCCCCGCGAGCCGGACGTCGTCGCGTGCGGCCTCGCGCAGGATCGCCGCCGCGTCGCTCGTGAGCCCCGCGGCACCGGCGAAGTTCTCGACGGCCCCGGTCGCGGCTCCCTTGGCGACCGACACCGCGCCTTGCGCCTCGCGGTTCAGTGCCGCGAGCTCGGTCTGGACGCGGTCGTAGATCTCGGTGCCGAAGACCTTCTGGAGGAGGCTGCGACGGTGCTCGGGGTCCGCCCGGAGGAAGTTCGCGAACTCCCCCTGCGGCAGCACGATGGTCTGGACGAACTGTCGGCGGTCGAGCCCGACGGCCCGCTGGATCTCGAGCCCGGCCTCGTCGAGCCGCGTCGAGAGCAGCTCGCCGGGCACGTCGTCGGCGTCGGCCCCCGGCGCCGCGACGGCCTGGTCCGCGCCCGCGAGCCGCCAGAGCTTCACTCCGGCCTGTTGGGTCGTGGTCCCGGTGCCGCGCTTCTTGGCGCGCTGGAACTCGGGGGTCCGTCGCACGCGGTAGACCCCGGACCCCGTCTCGAAGACGAGGTCCACGAACGACTCGACGTCGGGGGCGGCGTACGCCGAGCGGAGCCGGTCCTCGCTCGCGGCCTCGGATGCGACCTTGCCGTACAGCGCGAAGACGACGGCGTCGATGATGGTCGACTTCCCGGCGCCCGTGGGGCCTTCGAGGAGGAAGATGCCCGACGTCGCGAGCTCGCCGAAGTCGATGACGTGGCGCCCGGCGAACGGCCCGATCGCCTGGAGGGTCAGGGTGTGCAGGTGCATCAGGCGCTCCGCTCGCTCGCGAGGGCGCGTTCGAGCGCGGTGCGCAGCGCGGCCCCCTCGGCCTCGTCGGGGCCCGTCCCCGTGACGTGCTGGACGAACTCGTGGGTCACCTCGAGCGGGTCACGCCCCTGCCCGACGACGGAGATCACCGCGCGCTCGGCCGTCACCGGTGGGCGGTGCTGGACCTGGAGCGCGTGCGGGAACCGTGCACGGACGCGCGCGTACATCTCGGTGGGCCGGGCCGGGTCGGTGACGAACACGCGGAGCCAGTCGTCGGTGTGCGCGTCACCGGCCGCCCCGAGGAGGTCGTCGAGCGTCCCGGCGACCTCGGCGAGACGTCGCGGGACCGGCGCCGGGAGCAGCTGCGTCCGGGCGTCTCCGGTCGCGTCGAGGTCCAGCAGGACGGTCGACTTCTTCTGGTGCATCTCCGAGAACGAGTACGCGAGGGGCGACCCCGAGTAGCGGGCGATCGTCGCCGCGTCGCGATCCTGACCTGTGGTTTCACGTGAAACACCGGGCACCGTGACGTTCTGCGGACCGTGCAGGTGGCCGAGGGCGACGTAGTCCACGCCCGCTCCCCCGAACACCCCGGCGGGCACCGAGTCCACCCCGCCCACCCGGATGTCGCGCTCCGACTCCGAGGCCTGCCCGCCGACGACGAACGCATGAGCCACGACCACGTTCCGCAGCCGGTCACCGCCCCCCTCGCGACGACGCGCGACGTCCGCCGCGACCCTCCGCACGGCCGCCGCGGTCACGGCCTCGTGCGAGCGCGGCAAAGGTCCCTTCTCCCGTGTCGGAACCTGGTTCGCCTCAGGGACCTCGCCGTCGTCGACGGCCGCACAGCACCCGTCCGCGAGCTCCCACCGCACGGCGTCCGGGTCGAGGTAGGGCATCGCGTACACCGCGACGCGCCCGCCCGAGCCACCGCGCGCGGCGGGGTCCAGGACGACGGGCGTGCCGACGTCGGGCACACGCGTCCGGAAGTGGACGCCCGCACGCATGAGCGACGCCCCGAAACCCAGCCGGGTCGCCGAGTCGTGGTTGCCCGGCGTGAGCACGACGTCCGCGTGCTCGGCGAGCCGTGCGACCGTGTCCGAGAGGAGGTCCACGGCGTCCACGGGTGGGATCGCGCGGTCGTACACGTCGCCCGCGACGAGGACGGCTCCGACCCCCTCCGAGCGGACGACCTCCACGAGATGGTCGAGGTACGCAGCCTGGTGGTCCAGCAGGTCGACGCCGTGCAGCGTGCGGCCGAGGTGCCAGTCCGAGGTGTGCAGGATGCGCATGACCCGAACGGTAGCGGCCGCCACCCACAGCCCTGCGCCACAGCCCCCGGGCCTCAGAGGTGACCTCGTCGTCACCCCGTGCAGGCCGTGAGGGGTCCGCGGACTACGACCCTGCGGTCGCGGTCCGCACGACGGGGATGGTCCCGCCCATGCCGATCATGTCGAGCAGGTCCTCGAGCGAGGTCGTCGGGTCCTGCAGGACGACCGGGCGCCCGTCCTCGGAGCCCAGCATGTAGACCTGGAGGATGAAGGCGATGCCCGACGAGTCGATGAACGTCACGCGCCCGACGTCGATCGTCACCGGCCCTGGGTGCGTGAGCACCTGCGCCATGGCGTCGCTCGCGCGGTCCCTCAGCGCTGCGTCGATCTCTCCCCACAGGGTGATGAGCGATCCCTCGGGGGTCGCCTCGTAGCTGATGCCTGAGTCGTACGTACTGGGGATGGTCATGCTCTTCTCGTGCTCCGTCAGTCGGTGAGGGTGGCCTCGCGGACCGTCCTCCTGGTCAACGATCGGGCAATGAACGGTGTTCCCGCGGTCGGGATCCGTGAAGGTCAAACTCTGAGAGGTTAGACCGGCTCGGTCACGTCCGCGACCTGCGCGCCCAACGCCGTCGCGAGGCTCGCGCCGTCGACGCTCGCCGCGACACCGAAAGCACCCCCGCCGATCGACACGAGCGGGGACGTCCCGTCGCGGTCGACGACACGGGAGTCGGCGACCACGGGCCAGGCCGTCGTCGCGCCGAAGGGGGTGATCGTCCCTCGCTCGTACCCCGTGACCTCGCGAGCGACCTCCTTGTCCGGCATGGACAGGCGCGAGACGCCCAGGAGGGTCCGCAGCTTGGGCCACGAGATGGTCCGGTCGCCCGGGACGAGGACGAACAGGTGGTCGTCCTCGCCGCGGCGCACCACGAGTGTCTTGACGACGTTCGCCGGGTCGATCCCCCGCGCCGCCGCCGCCTCCTCGAGGGAGCTCACCGGGCCGTGACGGGTGATCGTGAAGTCGATCCCGGACGCCTCCAGTGCGGCGCGTGCCCGCTCTTCGCTCATGACCTCGACCCTAGGCATCGCCGCCCACACTCACCACGCGAAGGGCGGATCAGCACGTGTCGTCCACGTCACCTCCCCGCGGTGTCCGCGGTCGCCCCGGTCGCGGACCCGACGTCCCGATGCTTGCATCGAGTGACGTCCGGCCCGGACGAGCCGAAGGAGAGCGATGCGTCCAGAACCTCCCCCGCTGCTGCGGCCAGAACGCCGCGGGCGCTTCGGCATGGACCGCGTGGGGTCCGTCGCGACGGCCGTCGTGCTGCTCGCGATGGTCGCCCTGTGGCTCGTCCCGACGGCGGTCGACGAAGGCACCCCGCCCACGGAGACGGAGATCCCCGCGGACAGGGTCGTCACGGTGTCCGACGGCGCCTCGACCGCGACGATCCGGTTCCCCGCCGGATGGTCCACCGCTGCCGACGTCAGCGCGTCCGGGGACGCGAGCGAGTCGACGTTCGAGGGCGGCAGCCTCACGGTCGACCGCCGGGGCGTCGAGGTCCAGATCGAGGTGGTCTCGGGCGTCGAGGACCCGAACGTGTTCTTCACGCGGCGGGCCCGGCTCGCCGAGCTGGTGACGGGGACGACCCTGTACGACGCGCAGATCGTCTCCGAGGGCGACCCGGCCGAGGTCTCGGGCGTCTTCCGGTCGGGCGGCCCCGAGGCCGCCTCGCTCACGGTCCAGGTCACGGCGCAGTACGCCCGGGGCGGGGTGTCGATCCTGGCGTCCGGGACGGCGTCGGACCTCCAGGCACAGGCCGGGGCCGTGGCCGACCTGGTGGAGGCGGTGACGATCTCATGACCGAGCAGGGCCCGCGCAACGTCCCCGTGGTCCTCCCCACGAGCGCACCCGGGCGGCGGCGCCGCGGTCTCTTCCCCCACTACCAGTGGGCGACCTGGCTGTACTGGGTGTGCCTGGTCGTCGCCGGCTTCGGGATGCTGCGGGTCGCCCGCCAGGACGTGTTCGTCACGCCCGAGGGCCTGGGGATCGGGATTCTGCTCGCAGCCGTCGTCACGCTGCTCCTCACGGCGATCGTCCGGCGGCTCGACCTGTTCGAGGACGAGCCGGGCGGCATGCTCGTCGCGGCCTACGCGTGGGGCTTCGTCGTCGCGCCGACGCTCGTCGTGGTCGCGAACGACCACCTCATCACCGTGTTCGAACGGGTGGGCCTCGCCTCCTGGGCCGCTGCCGTCGTCGGGCCGACCGACGAGGAGCTCATCAAGCTCCTCGGCGTGGTCCTGGTCCTGTACGCGGGCCGCGCGCACGTGACCCGCCCCCTCAACGGCCTGGTCTACGGGGCGATGGTCGGCCTGGGCTTCGAGGTCAGCGAGAACATCAGCTACATCGTGCAGGGCGCGATCATGGACCCGAACGCCGACGCCGTGGGCGCTCTCCAGGTCGGCCTGAGCCGCGTGCTCGTGGGCCTGGGCGGGCACGCGATGTTCACCGCGATCGCGGGTTTCGGCATCGCCTACGCCCTCGTGGCGTTCCACGTCTCCACGGTGCGGCGCGTCAGCGTGGCGGTCGCGACCTACGCGCTCGCCTGGGTGCTGCACTTCGCGTGGAACGCCCCCGAGATCTTCTTCCCGTCGTCGGAGGCGGGCGCGTTCGCGTCGGTCGTCCTCAAGTACGTCGTCCTGATCCTCGCGTTCGTGCTCGTGTTCCGGTACGCGCGGCACATCGACCACCGCTGGTTCGAGGCGGCGCTCGCCGACCAGCCCGACGACGTCGTGACCCCCGGCGAGAGGGAGGCCCTGCGGTCCGTCCACGGACGCCGCGCGGCGCGCAAGGCGGCCCGTCGCGCGGGCGGGCGGGCCGAGAGCCGCCGGCTGGCCGACCTCCAGGAGGCGCAGCTCCGGCTCGCGACGCTGCTGGGCCTGCATCCCGACGGGGCACCGCCCGTCGAGGTCCAGAAGGAGGTCGTGCGGGAGATCCGCGCGCAGCTCACCCTCCCCGTCTGAGGGGCCTCGACGGCACCGCCGACAACCACGTCGCCCCCTCAGCCGAGGTGCACCACGTCCCCCTTCCAGGTCCGCCGCAGCCACCGGTCGTGCGAGGCGACGACCACGGCGCCGGGCCACGTCTCGACCGCGGCCATGAGCTCCTCCGCGAGCGTGAGCGACACGTGGTTGGTCGGTTCGTCGAGCAGCAGCACGTCGGGGGCCTGCGTCACGAGCATCGCGAGGACGACCCGCCGCCGCTGGCCGACGCTCAGCATGCCCAGGGGTCTGTCCAGGTCGCGGGGCGCCACGAGCCCGTGCGCGTCGACGTGCGGGCGGTCCGCGGGGTCCTGCCCCGTGACGAGGGCGAGCAGGTCGCGCGGGGTGCGCGCGTCGTCGTGCAGGCGGACGTCCTGCTCCAACAGGGCGACGTCGACGCCGCGCGCGCGCCCCACCGTGCCCGACGACGGCTGCAGGTCGCCCGCGAGCACGTGAAGCAGCGTCGACTTCCCGGACCCGTTGGCCCCGGTCACGAGCAGCTTGGCGCCCGGAGCGAGGTCGATCGACGGCACCCCGGACGCCCGCAGGTCGAGGCGGGGGCGCCCGGGGGCTGCGGGGTCGGGCTCGGTCGCCCCTCCCTGCACGACGACGTCACGCGCCCACAGCGCCAGGCCGTCGGTCCCGCCCGACGCACCCCGGGGGCCGCGCCGCCCGCCCGAGCGTCCCGGGGACGAGCTCGTCGCACGCTCACGCACGAGGTGCGGCGGCGCGAACCGCAAGGGTTCGGGCGGCCTGCGCACCTGCTCCGCCTGGAGGGTGTCGAGTCGCTGCTGCGCGTTGCGCACGCGCCGCGACACCTGCGACTGCACACGCTCGCCCTTGGCGTCGTAGAGCAGCTTCGACTGGTTGCCGCGCTCACGGTTGTGCGAGACGTTGCGGGCCGTCGTCGCGACCGACCGTCGCAGCGCCTTGAGCTCGTCCTGCTCGGCCGCGAACTGCTGCTCCCAGCGGGCGCGCTCGACACGCTTGGCCCGCAGGTAGTCGCGGTAGCTGCCCGCGTACAGGGTGCCACCCGTGCGACCCGCAGAGCTGGCCTCCTGGGAGGGGTCGAGGTCGAGGATCTCGGTGCAGACCTCGTCGAGGAACACGCGGTCGTGGCTCGCGAGCAGCACGGCCCCGGGCAGGGCGCGCAGTGCCGACGCGAGGAACTCGGCGGCCTCGTCGTCCAGGTGGTTGGTCGGCTCGTCGAGCAGGAGCGCGCCCGGCTGGCGGATGAGGAGAGCCGCGAGGCCCAGCCGCGTGCGCTGCCCGCCCGAGAGCCGCGAGACCAGGCGGTCGCGGTGGATCACGTCGAGGCCCAGGCCTGCGAGGGCGCGGGACGCACGGGCGTCGGCCCCCCATACGTCCGACTGCTCGGCGCGCGCGAGCGCCAGGTCGTAGGTCGCGGTGAGGGCGTCGACGTCGGCCGGCCCCTGCTCGACACCGGACCGGGCGGCGTCCTCGCCCGGTTCTGACAGCGACGCGAGCGCCGCTGCCGCCGACTCGAGCTCGCGCTCGATCTCCCGGACCCCGGCGAGGGCGTCCTCGACGACCTCGCCGACCGACGTCGTCGGGCCGTACGGGAGCTCCTGGTGCAGGTAGCCGAGGTCCGGCGGCCGCGTGACGGTCCCCGAGTCGGGGTCCTCGACCCCCGCGAGCAGGCGCAGGAGCGTCGACTTGCCGACGCCGTTCTCGCCCACCAGACCGGTCCGGTGGCCCGGGTCGACGGCGAGGCTCACCCCGGCCAGGACGGTGCGGTCGCCGTAGGACCTGGTGAGGTCGACGGCGGTGAGAAGAGCAGAGGAAGGCTGGGGCACGGAATCACCTGACGAAGAGGGCGCCGCGGCGGCACGGAGGCTGCCTGCCGACGTCGAGCGCAGCCGGGGCACGACGGGAAGGTCGTGTCGCGGGGCGACGTCGGGGCGCGAGAGGAAGGGGGTCTCGCGAGCAGGCTCAGATCCACATGAGGGCCACCCTACGGCGTCGCGCGGGCCGGCCGCGAGCTGATTACCGCCCGGGCACCCGGCTCGTGCTCGCCTAGCGGTCGGGCACACCCAGCAGGCGCGCGTGGAGCGCCCGGACCTCGTCCACGAGCGCCGGGTCCGGACCCGACACTGGGATCCCCGGTGCGACGACGTGGATCGGCAGCGGCGCGACGGGTCCGGGTGGCTGGCCCCACCGTTCACGCCATCCGGCGAGCTGCGCGCTGCTCGCCGCATACACGATCCGCCCCAGCCCGACCCACGCGTGCGCCGCGCTGCACATCGGGCAGTGCTCTCCCGAGGTGTAGACCGTGCTCGTCCGACGCTGCTCGGCGTCGAGGTGCTCGGCAGCCCAGCGAGCGAGGGCGAGCTCGGGGTGCTGGGTCGCGTCGCCGCCGCGGACCCGGTTGCGGTCCGAACGCAGGATCGTCCCCTCGGCGTCGACGAGCACCGAGCCGAACGGCTCGTCACCGGCGTCGAGCGCGCCGCGGGCGAGGTCGACGCACACCCGGAGGAACGCGTGGTCGCGCTCGTCGGGGCGGTCGTCGGCCGGGGCGGTCACTGGTCTAGGACGTCGCGGTCGGCGCCGGGATGTTCGTCGGCGAGGTCGACGGCGCGACGGACTCGGTCGGTGACGGCGTGGTCGGCGACGGGGCCAGGGTCGTCGGCGGGTCCGTCGGGGTCGTCGGGGTCGTCGGGGTCGGGGTCGGCGTCGTGGGAGTCGGTTCCGGCGTCGTCGGGGTCGGGGTCGGCGTCGTGGGAGTCGGTTCCGGCGTCGTCGGGGTCGGGGTCGGGGCCGGCGTCGTCGGGGTCGGGGTCGGGGTGGGCGTCGTCGGCGGGTCCGTCGGGGCCGGGGTCGTCGGGGTCGGCGTCGGCACGGGGGTCGTCGGTGACGGCGCGGGCGCCGGTGGCGAGGTCGGGGCCGTCGGCGAGGGAGGTGCCGTCGGCGTCCCCTCGGCTCCTGGTGCGTACCGGTTCGGCATGGCCCCGGCCGCGTAGAACTCGAAGTGCCACGGCTCGGGCTTGCGCCCGTCGGGGCGCGCCCACGTGGGGTTGTCCCAGCCGTAGTCCGGTGCGTGCAGGCGCATCCACAGGTACTCGGCGCTCTTCCCGGTCGAGACCGGGGAGCCGACGTCGATCGCGAGACCCCACCCGTGCTGGGACGTACCGGGGACGGCGGCGAGGAACGGCTTGGCCGCCTTGACCGCGACCTGGTCGTCGTAGCTGCGGTAGGAGTCGGTGATGCGCAGCGGCTTGCCGAACGCCTTCTGGTACTCGGCCGCGAGCGCCTCGAGCTGCTCTGCGGCGTCGCAGCGCAGGCTCTGCCCGGGCGCGAAGGCGAGCGGGCACAGCACCGAGTCCGGAAGCTGTCCGTTGGCGTACTGGGACGTGCTGTCGGCGTACTTCGCGACGGCGGCGGCGAGCTGGTCGGCCAGGGTGTCGCCGGTGGGGACCGCCCCGTCCGCCGGGACGACGCCGACCGCCGCGAGCGCGTACGCGGGCCCCATGAGCTCGGCGAGCCGGGTCGCGGCGACGACGACGTCGTCGATCGTCACCAGACCCTCGTGCGAGGGGGCCTCGTCGTCGGTGGGGGCGCCGGGGTCGGGGGCCGGCTCCGCCGGAAGAACCGTCTCGGGATCGAACCCGTCCCCCGCGCCAGCGGCCGGGGCTGCAGGATCCGTCGGAGCACCTGCGGTCGCCGTCCCGTCCGTGGCGGTGCCCGGGTCGAGATCGGTCGCCTGGGCGTCCACGGCCCCGGTCCCGTCGTCGGGGGCCGTCGGCGGTGGGACCACCGGGTTTGCGGCGGCCGCGACCCCCGGGCCCACCCGGTTGGCGGCGGCCGCGACCCCCGGGCC
>NZ_JBHUAD010000120.1:0-12161 GCF_042789955.1 Oerskovia sp. NPDC056781 | reverse complement strand
GCCGTAGACGAGGCCGAGGTCGACGACGTTGATCCCGAGCTCGGGGTCGATGACGCTCCCGGGCCCGGCCCGTCCCTGTCTGCCGCGCGCTAGGCGAGCAGCTCGGCGACCTGGTCGGTCACGAGGTCGACCACGTCGACGACAGGGACCTGCACGGCCTCGCCGCCCTGGCGCGGACGCACCTCGACGAGGCCGTCCGCGAGCCCGCGGCCCACGACCACGACGAGCGGTGCGCCCAGGAGCTCGGCGTCCTTGAACTTCACGCCGGGCGAGACCTTGGGGCGGTCGTCGTACAGGACCTCGACGCCGCGTGCCGAGAGCTCGGCCGTGAGCGACGCGGCGGCCTCGAAGACCGCCTGGTCCTTGCCCGTGGCCACGACCTGGACGTGCATCGGGGCGACGTGCGCGGGCCACGCGAGCCCCGCCTCGTCGTGGTTCGCCTCGGCCAGCGCGGCGAGCGCACGGGTCACGCCGATCCCGTACGAGCCCATGGTCACGACGACCTGCTTGCCGTTCTCGTCGAGGACCGTCAGGCCCAGGGCCTGCGCGTACTTGCGTCCCAGGGCGAAGATGTGGCCGATCTCGATACCGCGCGCGAGCTCGAGCGGGCCCGAGCCGTCGGGGGCGGGGTCGCCCGCACGGACCTCGGCGGCCTCGATCGTGCCGTCGGCCGTGAAGTCACGCCCGGCGACCAGGTCGAACACGTGCTTGCCGTGCTGGTTCGCGCCCGTGATCCAGCGGGTGCCCTCGACGACGCGCGGGTCCAGGAGGTAGCGCACGGCCGAGTGCGACGAGGCGGGCGTCCTGCCCTCGGCCGGCACGGTCACCTGAGGGCCCTGCGGGCCGAGCACCTCGGGGCCGATGTAGCCCTTGACGAGCTCGGGGTGCGCGGCGAAGTCGGCCTCGCCCGCGGGCTCGACCTCGGCGGGCTCGACCGACGCCTCGAGGCGCTTGAGGTCGACCTCGCGGTCGCCGGGCAGGCCCACGACGAGCACCTCGCGGCGGCCGTCGGGGTGCGTGAGCGCCAGGACCACGTTCTTGAGCGTGTCGGCCGCGGTCCACTCGCGGTCGGGGCGGGGGAAGCGCGCGTTGGCGAGCGCGACGAGCGACTCGATCGTCGGGGTGTCGGGGGTGTCCTCGACGTGCGCCGCGGGTGCGTCGTCGAAGGGCAGGGCGTCCGGCGCCGGCGTGACGACCGCCTCGACGTTGGCCGCGTAACCCCCGGGCGAGCGCACGAAAGTGTCCTCGCCGATCGCGGTCGGGTTGAGGAACTCCTCGCTGCGCGAGCCGCCCATGGCCCCGGACGTCGCGGCCACGATCACGTACTCGAGACCCAGGCGCGTGAAGATCCGCTGGTAGGCGGCGCGCTGGTTCTGGTACGAGGCCTCGAGCCCCTCCTCGGTCACGTCGAACGAGTACGCGTCCTTCATGATGAACTCGCGGCCACGGATCAGGCCCGCACGGGGGCGTGCCTCGTCGCGGTACTTCGTCTGGATCTGGAACAGCGTGAGCGGCAGCTCCTTGTACGACGAGTACATGTCCTTGACGAGGAGCGTGAACATCTCCTCGTGCGTGGGGGCCAGCAGGTAGTCGCCGTCCTTGCGGTCCGTGAGGCGGAACAGGTTCGCGCCGTACTCGTCCCAGCGGCCCGTGGCCTCGTAGGGCTCGCGCGGCAGCAGCGCCGGGAAGTGGACCTCCTGGCCGCCCGCGTCCTCCATCTCCTCGCGCACGATCGCCTCGACCTTGGCGAGCACGCGCAGGCCCAGCGGCAGCCAGGTGTAGATGCCGGGGGCGGCACGACGGATGTAGCCGGCGCGCACGAGGAGCTTGTGGCTCGCGACCTCGGCGTCGACCGGGTCCTCGCGCAGCGTCCGCAGGAATAGGGAGGTCATCTTGAGGGGCTTGACGGGGGGACCGACCACCCGGCTGGAGGCTGAAGACATGGGCCCGATCCTACCGTCGCGGGCGCCGCTCCCCCGCAGAGTTCGTCGCCTGCGCCCGTCCTCCGGTGCGCTCCGGCGCGCGAGCGGGCACCATGGAACCGTGCCCGAGCTGCCCGAGGTCGAGGCGCTCGTCCGATTCCTCGACGAGCGTGCGACCGGTCATGTCGTCGTGGCGGCGGACCTGGCCTCGATAGTGGCTCTCAAGACGTTCTCTCCCCCGCTGTCCGCGCTGGTGGGCGGCATGGTCACGGGGGCCGCGCGCCACGGCAAGTGGCTCGACCTGGCGGTCCGCCCGGAGGCCGGCGCCGGCGCGCGCAGCACGAGCAGCACGCCCGACGGCGACCTGCACCTGGTCTTCCACCTCGCCCGGGCGGGCTGGTTGCGCTGGTCCGAGGACGCACCGACGACTCCCGTACGCCCCACGTCGAGCCGTGGCGGCGTGCGGGCCGTGCTCGCGCTGCGGGTCCGGTTCGACGACGGCTCGGGCTTCGACCTCACCGAGGCCGGCACGCGCAAGCGGCTCGCGGTCCACCTGGTCCACGACCCCGACGAGGTGCCCGCGATCGCGACGCTGGGCGTCGAGCCGCTGGGCCCCGACTTCACGCGCGAACGTCTCGCCGAGCTGCTCGGCGCGCGCAACCAACAGCTCAAGGGGGTCCTGCGCGACCAGCACCTGATCGCCGGGATCGGCAACGCCTACTCCGACGAGATCCTGCACGCGGCCCGGACCAGCCCGTTCCGCCTGACCCGCAGCCTCGACGCCGACGACGTGGCCCATCTGCACGACGCGGTCAGGGACGTGCTCACCGAGGCCGTCGCGACGTCGTCGGGCAGACCCGCGGCCGAGCTCAAGGACGCCAAGCGACGCGGGATGCGCGTCCACGGGCGCACGGGCGAGGCCTGCCCGGTGTGCGGGGACGTCGTGCGCGAGGTGTCGTTCGCCGACCGCAGCCTGCAGTACTGCGCCACGTGCCAGACCGGTGGCCAGGTCCTCGCGGACCGGCGCATGTCGAAGCTCCTGAAGTAGGTCTCAGAACAGGACGGTCGCGAACGTCCCGACCTGCTCGAACCCCACGCGGCGGTACGTCGCGAGCGCACGCTCGTTGTACGCGTTGACGTAGAGCGAGACGATCGGTGCGATCTCACGGCGCGTGATCTCCACGACCGCGGCCATGCCGGACTCGGACAGGCGACGTCCCCGGAACCGGGGGTCGACCCACACGCCCTGCACCTGCGCGACCTCGGGCGTGACCGCCCCGAGCTCGGCCTTGAACACCACGACTCGCTCCGGCGCACGACCGGCCAGGGGGTCGCCCGCGAGAGGGACCCCCGTCCCGGCAGGGGGCGGGGCGGCCGCTGCACCACCGGCCACCCGCACGAACGAGCGCCCCGACGTGATGAGCCCGCGCACGCGGTCCGCGTAGGCGTTGCCGCCCGCGGCGACCGGCGAGTAGCCGACCTCCTCGACGAACATGCGCACGCACGCCGGCAGGACCAGCGGCAGCTCGGCCGGTACCGACCGGCGGACCGTCAGGTCCGGCTCGACGTCCGGCGCACGGTCGATCATGAGCGACGGCTGGTCGTCCCGGATGTCCCGGGCCGCGGGCCAGTGCTCGGCCAGCCTGTCCCACAGCCCCAGCGCGGCGGAGCGCTCACCCACGATCGACGACGCCCGGCGCCCGAACCTGCGTGCGAGCGCGGCGAACGCGTCGAGCGCCTCTGCGTGGTCCGCGCCCTGCGACGGGACGACGGGCACCAGGTTGGCCCCTGCCCAGCAGATCGCCGCCAGCGGTCCTTGCGCGGGGAAGCCCCACACCTGTCCGCCGCTGTGCGAGAGCCGGGTCGCCTCCACGATGCGCGAGGCCGCGAGCACCGACCCCACCGGGTCCAGCGCGCACACGCTCAGGGCCTCGGCGACGTCCGCGTCCCCCAGGACCCGGGCAGCCTGGGGCCGGGACCACGGCCCCGGAGGGTGCCAGCGCGCCATTGCCGCTGACTCAGCCGACGGTGACGACGGGCGGACCGGCCTGTGCGTCGTTCTCCGGCGTCATGGTCTCGGCGATACGCATCGCCTCCTCGATGAGCGTCTCGACGATCATCGACTCCGGCACGGTCTTGACGACCTCGCCCTTGACGAAGATCTGCCCCTTGCCGTTGCCCGACGCGACACCGAGGTCCGCCTCACGAGCCTCACCCGGCCCGTTCACGACGCAGCCCATGACGGCGACGCGCAGCGGGACCTCCATGCCCTCGAGGCCTGCCGTGACCTTCTCCGCCAGCGTGTAGACGTCCACCTGGGCGCGACCGCACGAGGGGCACGAGACGATCTCCAGCTTGCGCGGGCGCAGGTTGAGCGACTGCAGGATCTGGATGCCGACCTTGACCTCCTCGACCGGCGGGGCGGACAGCGACACGCGGATGGTGTCGCCGATGCCCTTGCTCAGCAGCGCGCCGAACGCGGTCGCCGACTTGATGGTGCCCTGGAACGCCGGACCGGCCTCGGTCACGCCGAGGTGCAGGGGCCAGTCACCGCGCTCGGACAACAGCTCGTAGGCCCGCACCATGACGACCGGGTCGTTGTGCTTGACCGAGATCTTGAAGTCGTGGAAGCCGTGCTCCTCGAACAGCGACGCCTCCCAGACGGCCGACTCGACGAGCGCCTCCGGGGTGGCCTTGCCGTACTTCGCGAGCAGGCGAGGGTCGAGGGAGCCCGCGTTCACGCCGATGCGGATCGAGGTGCCCGCGTCCGCGGCGGCGCGGGCGATCTCCTTGACCTGGTCGTCGAACTTGCGGATGTTGCCCGGGTTCACGCGCACCGCGGCACAGCCCGCGTCGATCGCCGCGAACACGTACTTCGGCTGGAAGTGGATGTCCGCGATGACGGGGATCTGCGACTTCTTCGCGATCGCCGGCAGCGCGAGCGCGTCGTCCTGGCTGGGCACCGCGACGCGCACGATGTCGCAGCCGGACGCGGTCAGCTCGGCGATCTGCTGGAGGGTCGCGTTGATGTCCGTGGTCGGGGTCGTGGTCATCGACTGGACGCTCACGGGGGCGTCACCGCCGACGTCGACCTTGCCGACCTTGATCTTGCGGGTCTTGCGGCGTGGTGCGAGGACAGGCGGGGGTGCTGCTGGCATGCCAAGGCTGATGGGTACGCTCACGGACCTAGTATCCCCCGTCCGACCCCTCGCCCGCGCCCGACGCCGTTCCTCGCCCCGCTCCGCACACGACTCTTCGCGAGATCTTCACGGGACCGGAGGCGCAGGTCAGGTGAGGCGGATCGGGTTGGCGATGTCCGCGTAGATCAGCAGCACGCCCATGCCGAGCAGGACGACCCACATCGCCAGACCGAGCGGGACGAGCTTCGCGACGTCCGCGTGCGCGGGGCGCGGGCGGCCGCGGACCTTGGCGACCTGCCGCTTGGCCCCCTCGTACAGCGCACCCGCGATGTGCCCGCCGTCGAGCGGCGGCAACGGGATGAGGTTGAACGCGAACAGAGCGATGTTGAGCGAGGCCAGGAGGCTCAGCATGATCGCCACCCGGTCGACCACGTCGACCTGGTCCGCCCCCACGACGTCCACCGCGATCCGCCCCACGCCCACCGGGCCCATCACCGAGGCCGGGTCCCGCTCCTCGCCGCCGACCGTGGACTGCACCACGTCGACCAGCTTGGCCGGCAGCTCGACGATGACCGCCGCCGTGCCCGAGACCTGCGCCCAGATGGCCTCCGGCACCGCGCTCAGCGGCTCCGAGACCCGCTCCTGGGTCGGCGCGATCCCGACGTAGCCCGCGGGCTTGAGCACCGGCTCGCCGTCGTCGTCGGTCACGTACTGCCCGTCGTCACCGACGACCGGACGGTCGACCTCGGTCGGGGTGATCTCGAGCGTGACCTGCTCCCCCGCGCGCTCGACCACGACCGGGACCGTCTGGCCCGCGGCACCCGTGATCTTGCCGACCAGCGAGTCCCAGGACGTGACCGGCTCGCCGTCGAACGACACGACCGTGTCTCCGGGCTCGATCCCCGCCTCGGCGGCAGGGGTCGCAGGGTCGCTCGCCGTGCACTCGTAGTCCGCCGGGGCCGAGGCCGGCGCAACGCACGCGGGCACCGTCGCGACCGTCGTGGTCGCCTGCGGCGAACCGATACCGACCAGCACCACGGTCATGAGCACGAACGCGATCACGAGGTTCATGAACGGCCCGCCGAACATCACGACGACCTTCTTGGGCACCGAGAGGTTGTAGAACGCGCGTGGCTCCTGACCCGGCAGGATCTCCTCGGCGCTCATCTCCCGCGCGTCCTGCACCATGCGACCGAAGAAGCCGTTCGACTGCTTGGCGCCGGGAGCAGCGGGCGGGTACATGCCCACCAGGCGCACGTAGCCACCGAGCGGGATCGCCTTGAGCCCGTACTCGGTCTCCCCCTTGGTCCGTGACCAGAGGGTCGGGCCGAAGCCGACGAAGTAGTGGCTGACCCTGACACCGAACTTCTTCGCCGGGACCATGTGCCCGACCTCGTGCAGGGCGATCGACACGAGGATGCCGACCAGCACGACGAGGATGCCGATCACCGCGGCCATGAGTACTCCGTTCGGGGGTGCTGCGAGAAGACGAGGAAGACCAGTGCTGAGGGTCCGAACCTACCGCCGGTTCCTGCGGGCGGCCTGAGTCCCGTCCGGACCCGGACCGGTCCGTGGAGACCCGGGGCGCCAGGGGCTCAGCGGCGGGCGAGGATCTCGTGAGCCCTGGCCCGGGCCCACCCCTCGGCGCCCGTCACGTCGTCCAACGTGACCGCGGCGCGCGAGGTTCCCGAGTGCTCGCCCAGGACCTGCTGCACGGTCTCGACGATGTCCAGGAACCCGATCCGGCCCGCGAGGAACGCCGCGACGCACTCCTCGTTGGCCGCGTTGTAGACCGCGGGGTGCGTGGCCGACGCCGACACCGCCGCACGCGCGAGGCCCACGGCCGGGAAGAGCTCCTCGTCGAGCGGCTCGAACGTCCACGCGGTCGCGCCCGACCAGTCACAGCCCGCGGCCACCTCGCCCAACCGGTCCGGCCAGCTCAGCCCGAGCGCGATGGGCAGCCGCATGTCCGGCGGCGAGGCCTGGGCGATCGTCGAGCCGTCCACGAACTCGACCATCGAGTGCACCACCGACTGCGGGTGCACCACGACCGTGATGTCCTGCGTCGGCACGTCGAACAGCAGGTGCGCCTCGATCAGCTCGAGCCCCTTGTTCATGAGCGTCGCCGAGTTGATCGTCACGACGGGGCCCATGGCCCACGTCGGATGCGCCAGCGCCTGCTCCGGGGACACCGCCTTGACGTCGTCGCGCGCCCATCCGCGGAAGGGCCCGCCCGACGCCGTCAGCACCAGCCGGCGCACCTCCTCGGGGCGTCCCGAACGCAGCGCCTGCGCGATCGCGGAGTGCTCGGAGTCGACCGGGACGATCTGGTCCGGACGCTGCCTCGCGTCCTGGACCAGCACGCCGCCCACGACGAGCGACTCCTTGTTGGCCAGCGCGAGCGTCGAGCCCGCGGCCAGCGCGGCGAGCGTGGGGCCGAGCCCCACCGAGCCCGTGATGCCGTTGAGCACGACGTCGGAGCCGGCCCCCGCAAGATCGGTCGCGGCGTCCGGACCGACGAGGACCTCGACCGGCCGCGCGCCCGCACGGGGAGCCTGCGCGGCCAGGGCGGCCTCGACCTCCGCGGCCCGCGCCGGGTCCGCGACGCCTACCCTCGCCACACCCAGCTCGATCGCCTGGCGCGCGAGCAGGTCCGCGTTGGCGCCACCTGCCGAGATCGCGTCCACGCGGAAGCGGTCGGGATGGCGCGAGATCACGTCGATCGCCTGGGTGCCGATGGAACCGGTCGACCCGAGAAGGGTCACGCTGCGCACACTCATGCGGACATCCTCCCAGGTACCGGGACCACCCGAGGCGAGCGACGCCGTCGGGCAGCCGTGGTACCCCGCGTCACTCGACGCCGAGCAGCACCTCGATGGCCCGGGCGAAGAACGCGTCCACGGGGCCCTCCGCGTAGCCGTCCTTGCCGCGGCGACGCGCGAAGGTCGAGCTCCGGATCTCTGCGGCCGTGATGGGCTCCTGGCGGTCGAAGTACGCCACGAGCCGGTCGCACAGGTCGTCGACGTCGTCCATGTCGTAACCCCACTCGCCACGCCCCGCCGGCGCGAAACGCTCGCCGTCCGGCCGCCCCAGGCGGCCGTACAGGCTGCGAGCCCGCTCGGCGAGCGCGTTCATCCACGCCTGCTGGCCGTTGACGGCGACGTACTCGGCACGCTGACGGGCGATGAACGCACCCTCCAGGCGGTCGAGGGCCGCGTCGACCTCATGGGTGTCGTACCCGCCGCGGACCAGGTCGAACATCGAGACCTGGATGTCCGTGCTGGTCAGACGCTCCGGCTTCCTGCCCTCGTAGACCTGACGCGCGTGGTCGAAGAACTCGTCCACCTCTTCCGGGTCGTACCCGTTGCGCACCTTCGAGACGGTGCTGAACAACGCACTCACGCTTCCTCCTCAGCTGCCAGCTGCCCGCACGCACCATCGATGTCGCTGCCGCGTGTGTCACGAATAGTGGTCGGAATCCCGTGCCCACGCAAGCGAGCCACGAACTCGTCCTCCACCTCGCGCTCGCTCGCCGTCCAGATCGAGCCCGGGGTCGGGTTGAGCGGGATGGGGTTCACGTGCACCCAGCCCGAACCGCGAGCCGTGAGCTTCTCGCCGAGGAGGTCCGCACGCCAGGCGTGGTCGTTCATGTCCTTGATGAGCGCGTACTCGATGCTGACACGGCGACCCGTGACCTCGAAGTAGTTGCGTGCCGCGTCGAGCGTCTCGTCGACCGACCACCGGGTGTTGATCGGGACGAGCTCGCTGCGCAGGTCGTCGTCGGGCGCGTGGAGCGAGAGCGCGAGCGTGACCGGGATGCCCTCGGCCGAGAGCTTGTTCATGGCCGGCACCAGGCCCACGGTCGAGACGGTGATGTTGCGGGCCGACATGCCCAGACCCTCGGGGGCCGGCGCGACGAGCTGGCGGATGGTCCCCATGACGGCCTTGTAGTTGGCCATGGGCTCGCCCATGCCCATGAAGACCAGGTTGTTCAGGCGCGCGGGCCCGCCCGGGATGTCGCCGTCCGCGAGCGACTTGGCGGCCGAGCGCACCTGCTCGACGATCTCCGCGGTCGACAGGTTGCGCGTCAGACCCAGCTGGCCGGTCGCGCAGAACGGACAGGCCATGCCGCAGCCCGCCTGGCTCGAGACGCACAGCGTCGAACGGTTCGGGTAGCGCATGAGCACCGACTCGACCTTGGCTGCGTCGAAGAGCTTCCAGAGCGTCTTGACGGTCGTCCCGCCGTCGGCCTGCATGACGCGTGCGGGCGTGAGCAGCGGCGGCATGAGGTTCTCGACGAGCAGGTTCCGCGTGGCCTGGGGGAGGTCGGTCATGTCCTCCGCGTCGTTCGTGAAGTGCGCGTAGTAGTGCGTCGCGAGCTGCTTGGCGCGGAACGGCTTCTCCCCCAGCTCGACGACCGCGGCCGTGCGCTCCTCCGGGGAGAGGTCGGCGAAGTGGCGCGGAGGCTTCCCGCGGCGGGGTGCCGACATGACGAGCGGCAGCGGCTTCGATTCGACGGACGGGCGAACAGACATGGAGGATCCAGAGGTTGGAGCGGGTGGAGCAGGTCAGCGCCCCGCGTCGACGCACGACGCGGGGCACTCGAGCGAGCACGCCGGTGCGTCGAGCGACACATCGGCACGCGCGCGTGCGTCCGCGCCTGCGCTCGCCCTCACGGGCCCGTCTCAGAGCGAGACGGAGAGCAGCAGGTACACGAACGGAGCGGTCAGGAGCATGGAGTCCAGACGGTCGAGGACGCCGCCGTGCCCCGGCAGGAGCGACCCCATGTCCTTCAATTCTAGGTCGCGCTTGATCATCGACTCGGCCAGGTCCCCCACGGTCGCCGTGAGCGGCACCATGATGCCGAGCAGGACACCGATGACGGGGCTCACGCCGAGCCCGTAGACGGCACCCAGGACGCCGATCGCGGTCGCCAGGACGAACGAGCCCGCCAGCCCCTCCCAGCTCTTCTTGGGACTGATCGACGGCGCCAGCGGATGACGCCCGAACAGGACCCCGGCCACGTACCCCCCGACGTCGTTCGAGACGGCCAGCAAGATGAACAGGAGGACCTGGATCCGGCCGTTGTCCGGGTTCGCCAGCATCATCATCACGAACCCCGCCATGAACGGCAGGTAGGCCGTCGCGAACGTTCCCGCGGCGGCGTCACGCACCGCCGCCGTCCCCGAGCCGTCGATGACCCGCCAGACCACGACGCCGGCCACCGTCAGGACGAACGAGACCATGAGGGCCTCGGGTCCCGAGTAGTAGGACGAGATCAAGATCCCGGCCGCGCCGACCAGGAGCGGCAGGAGCGGCAGGTGGATGTCACGACGGAGGAAGGCCTGCTTCAGCTCCCACAGCGCCGCCCCGACCGCAGCGGTCGCCAGCAGCACGAACGGCTCGGGGCGGAAGGCCAACGAGGCCCCCACGAGCACGAGGAGCCCGATCCCGACGGAGATCGCCTTGGGCAGGTCGCGCCCGGCCTTCGGCGTGCGCCGGGGCCTGGACGCGACCGCATCACTTGTCATCGGTGCGTACGGACTTCTGCATCAGACCTCGAGGAGCTCGCTCTCCTTGCCGGCGAGCAGCGCGTCGATCGTGTCGACGTGGCTCTTGGTGAGCGCCTCGAGCTCCTTCTCGGCGCGCGTGCCCTCGTCCTCCCCTGCCTCGCCGTCCTTGACGATACGGTCGAGCTGCTCCTTGGCACGACGGCGCACGTTGCGCACCGAGACGCGGGCGTCCTCGGCCTTGCCCTTCGCGAGCTTCACGTAGTCGCGGCGGCGCTCCTCGGTCAGGACGGGGAGCACGACACGGATGATGTTGCCGTCGTTGCTGGGGTTCACCCCGAGGTCCGAGTCACGGATGGCCTTCTCGATCGCGCTCAGCGCGGTCTTGTCGAAGGGCGAGATCACGATCGTGCGGGCCTCGGGCGTGTTGAACGAGGCGAGCTGCTGCAGGGGCGTCGGAGCGCCGTAGTACTCGACCGTGATCTTGTTGAACATCGCGCCGCTCGCACGTCCCGTGCGAATGTTCGCGAAGTCCTCCTTGGCGACCTCGATCGCCTTGTCCATCTTCTCTTCGGCCTCGAGGAGGGTCTCGTCGATCACCAGTGCTCCTTCGTCGTGCGTTGCTGGGCTAGCCGTCCTGCGCCGCACGAGGCGGCGCCCCCGGGGACGCGGTGCGGCCCGGGTCGTTCGTCGGTCGTCCGGTCAGTTCGTCGTGACCAGTGTCCCGATATTGTCCCCCAGCAGCGCGCGGGTCACGTTGCCCGGCTCGCCCATGCCGAAGACCCGCATGGTCACGTCGTTGTCGCGGCACAGGCTCAGGGCCGTGGCGTCCATGACGGCCAGGTCGTTGACGAGCGCGTCGGTGTACGTCAGGTGGTCGAGCTTGACGGCGTCCGGGTTCGTGCGCGGGTCCGCGGAGTAGACCCCGTCGACGCCGTTCTTGCCCATGAGGACCTCCTGGCAGTGCGTCTCGAGGGCGCGCTGGACGGAGACGGTGTCGGTCGAGAAGTACGGCATGCCGGCGCCGGCGCCGAAGATCACGACACGGCCCTTCTCCAGGTGGCGGATGGCGCGCAGCGGGATGTACGGCTCGGCGACCTGGCCCATGGTGATGGCGGTCTGCACGCGCGTGTCCACGCCGGACTGCTCGAGGAAGTCCTGGAGCGCGAGGCAGTTCATGACCGTGCCCAGCATGCCCATGTAGTCGGCGCGGGCACGGTCGAGGCCCCGCTGGGACAGCTCGGCGCCACGGAAGAAGTTGCCGCCGCCCACGACGATCGCGACCTGCACGCCCTGACGCACGGCCTCCGCGATCTCGCCCGCGACGCGCTGGACGACGTCCGGCGCCAGGCCGATCTGTCCACCACCGAAGGTCTCGCCGGAGAGCTTCAGCAGAACTCGTCGTGCCGGGGTCGTGGTCTCGATGTTGTCGCCCATGTGCAGCGCCACCTGTTCTTCGTCGTTCCGAGCTCCCGAGGTCTGCCCCAGGACGTTCCGGGGGCGGTCCTGCTCGTCGTCCCCGGGTGGTGCAAGTGCACGGGACCCGCCGGGTCCCGGTGCGCGGTGGCCCGGTCCGCGCGAGCGCGGAC
>NZ_JBHUAD010000119.1:0-12328 GCF_042789955.1 Oerskovia sp. NPDC056781 | reverse complement strand
GGGCGTGACCTCGAGGTCACGCCCGTCCGGACGACCAGGTGCCGGTCGGCCTCGGGGGACTCAGTGCAGCGGCGGCGCGACCTTCTCCGCCGCGAGCACCCTCGGCCCCCGGGACGTGTCCGCGACGTGCGCCACGAGCATCTCGCCCGGCTCCAGGAACGGGTCCCTGCTCGGCAGGGCGTTCGCGACGGGGCGTCGCGAGTGCTGGCCCAGGACGTCGAGCACCGTGGGCAGGACGGGCCGGTGCGTGCACAGCACGGTCGACCGCTCGGACTCGAGGAGCTCGCGCACCGTGCGTGCGACGCGCGACGGCGACCGCTCGTGCTGCGCCTCGGACAGGTGGTCGATCGAGATCCGGTCCAGCCGCGCGGCCTCGGCGTACGGCGAGATGGTCTGCTCGCAGCGATTCCACCGGCTCGTGACGACGGCGTTGACCCCGTACGCCGCGAGCACGGGCACGAGCGCGACCGACTGCGCGTGACCCGCGGGCGTGAGAGGGCGGTCCTCCTCGGCGCCGTGCCACGCCGCACGCGTCACTGCCTTGCCGTGGCGGGCGATCACGACCACGCGGGTCGCGAGGCGGTCCTGGGCGAACTCCTCGGCCAGCGCCGCGAGCGGCCCGCGGTCCGCCTTGCGGGTCACGCGCCGAGCCGCGTCCTCGACGCCGAGCCACACCGCGTCGTCGATCTCGTCGACCGACACCGGGGGCACGGGCGCCCGCGCGGCGAGCGGTCCCGCGTCGCGGACCCGCTTGGCCTGCCGTGCAGCCCAGTAGTGCACGCGCTTCACACGTCCCTCGGGCGTGAGGTACTGGAGTCCCGGCAGCGGTACGCCGAGGACCACTGGCCTGCCGGTCTCCTCGGCGACCTCGCGCACGGCGGCCGTCTGGAAGGCCTCGCCCGGGTCGAGCTTGCCCTTGGGCCAGGACCAGTCGTCGTAGCGCGGCCGGTGCACCAGCTTGACCTGGAGCTCACCGTCACGCACCCGCCACACGAGCCCGCCCGCGGACTCGATCACGGGAGCGTGGGGGACGTGCGTGGGGCCGAGCGTGTCCACGAGCGGGGCGAACGAGGACGAGCTCATCGACCCATGCCCAGCCGCCGGCGTTGTCGGGTGATCAGGGTCGACTGGATGTCCATGAGCGGACCCTCGGGTCCGACCGCGTGCCGTTCCCACGACCCGTCGCTCCGCAGGTGCCACGAGGCCGTGCCGTCGTCCATCGAGACGTCGATGAGGTCGATCAGGTCCGAGACCTGCTGGGGGTCCACGAGCCGCACCAGGGTCTCGACGCGGCGGTCGAGGTTGCGGTGCATGAGGTCGGCCGAACCGATGAAGACCTCGGGGCCGGACTCGGGGCCGTCGGCGATCGCCGGGCCGCCCGAGTTGGCGAACGCGAAGATGCGCGAGTGCTCCAGGAACCGGCCCAGGATGGACCGCACCCGGATGTTCTCGCTGAGCCCCGGCACCCCCGGGCGGATCGCGCAGATCCCTCGGACCACGAGGTCGACCTTCACACCGGCCTGCGAGGCCCGGTACAGGGCGTCGATGATGGTCTCGTCGACGACCGAGTTGACCTTGAACTTGACCCACGCCTCGCGCCCCTCGCGAGCCGCGACGGCCTCGCGCTCGATCCGCTCGACGAGCCCCGAGCGCACCGAGCGGGGCGCGACGAGGAGCCGGTGGAACCGGGACTGGGGTGCGTAGCCGGACAGCTGGTTGAACAGCCGCGTGAGGTCCTGGCCGACCTCGGGGTCCGCGGTGAGCAGTCCGAGGTCCGTGTACAGGCGTGCGGTCTTGGGGTTGTAGTTGCCCGTGCCGACGTGGCAGTAGCGCACGAGGCCCTCGGGCTCCTGGCGGACCACGAGCGAGAGCTTGCAGTGGGTCTTGAGCCCCACGATCCCGTACACCACGTGCACGCCCGCCTGCTCGAGCTTGCGGGCCCAGGAGATGTTGGCCTGCTCGTCGAAGCGGGCCTTGATCTCGACGAGCGCGAGGACCTGCTTGCCGGCCTCGGCCGCGTCGATCAGGGCGTCCACGATGGGGGAGTCACCCGACGTCCGGTACAGCGTCTGCTTGATCGCGAGCACGTTCGGGTCGGCCGCGGCCTGCTGCAGGAACGTCTGGACCGAGGTCGAGAACGAGTCGTAAGGGTGATGCAGCAGGATGTCGCGGTCGCGGATCGCGGCGAACACGTCGGTCGGGCTCGCGCTCTCGACCTCGGCGAGGAAACGGTGGGTCGTCGGCACGAAGCGCGGGTAGTGCAGGTCCGCGCGGTCGAGGTCCGCGATGAGGTTGAGCCCCGTGAGGTCGAGCGGTGCGGTCAGCTTGAAGACCTCGTCGTCGGCCACGTCGAGCTCTCGCACGAGGAGCTGGCGGATGCGAGGGCTGATCCCGTCGGCGATCTCGAGGCGCACGGGCGGGCCGAACCGGCGGCGCAGGAGCTCCTTCTCCATGGCCTGGAGCAGGTTCTCGGCGTCGTCCTCCTCGACCTCGACGTCCTCGTTGCGCGTCACGCGGAACGTGTGGTGCTCGCGCACCTCCATGCCGGGGAACAGGTGGTCGAGGTGCTGCGAGATGACGTCCTCGAGCGGCACGAACGACGTCGGCCCCTTGTCAGGGTCGGCGGCCTGCGAGCTGGGAGCGGACGGGCGCCCGCGCGAGTCGACCGCGATGAAGCGCGGCAGCAGCGGCGGCACCTTGACGCGCGCGAAGTGCTCCTTGCCCGTCGTCGGGTTGACCACGACGACCGCGAGGTTGAGCGAGAGTCCCGAGATGTACGGGAAGGGGTGCGCCGGGTCCACGGCGAGCGGTGTGAGGACGGGGAAGATCTGCTTGCGGAAGAACTTGTGCAGGCGCTCCTGCTCGCGCGTGTCGAGCTCCTCCCAGCGCAGCAGGGAGATGCCCTCGGTCGCGAGCGCGGGCTGCACCTGGTCGGCGAACACCGCGGCGTGGCGGGCCATGAGCTCGTGCGCGCGCTCGCTGATCGCGTCGAGGACCTGGCGCGGCGTCAGCCCGGACGCGGCCGTGACCGCGAGGCCCGTCGCGATGCGTCGCTTGAGTCCGGCGACGCGGACCATGAAGAACTCGTCGAGGTTCGACGCGAAGATCGCGAGGTAGCGCACGCGCTCCAGCAGGGGCTGCGTCTCGTCCTCGGCGAGCTCGAGCACGCGCTGGTTGAACGAGAGCCAGCTCAGCTCGCGGTCGGCGAAGCGGTCGGCGGGCAGGGGCTCGGCGTCGAGCACCTCCACGTCGATCGTGCCGGTGACCGGTTCCTCCTCGGCGATGTGCTCGGCGATGTGCGCCGCGAGCTCGGGGTCGAGGACGGCTCGCGGGCTGGACGCGCGCACGGCCTCCGGCTGCTGGTCCGGGCGCGCGGAGGTCCGGACGCCGGGACGGACGGTGGAGTCGGTCATGACTTCATGGTGGCATCACTCGGTGAACTTTGGGTGACGGGGTTCACTGCCGGCGGCCCGTACTGGACGTCGACCGTGTCCTTGCCGAAGCCGGCCCCGAGGTAGGTGCGGGTCGCGGCGGCGTTGTCACCGTCGACGTAGAGGACCGCGCGGTCGAGCCCGCGAGCGGCGAGGTGCGCGAGGCCGACGGCGGTCAGCACCTTCCCGAGCCCCTGGCCCTGGGCGTCGGGGTCGACGCCGACGACGTAGATCTCGCCCTCGCGCACGCCTCCGGTCCGGTCGGTGGGCACCTTGGTCCACAAGGAACCGGCGAGCGAGCCGTCCTCGCGCTCGAGGAGGAAGAAGCCCTCGGGGTCGAACCAGTCCTCGGCGACGCGGGCGTCGAGGTCGGCCTGGCCGAGGCGGCCCTGCTCGGGGTGGTGCGCGAAGGCGCGCGCGTTGACGCGGAGCCAGGCGGCGTCGTCGGGCCCGGGGCGGAAGGTGCGCAGGTGCAGGCCCGCGGGGACCTCGGGGCGCTCCCACGTCCCGGACCGCAGGTCGAGCCCCATCTTCCACAGCTCGCGCACGACGACGAGCCTCGCGTCGGCCGCGAACGCCCGGGCGGCGGGGAGGTCGCCGTGCGCCCACACGTGCAGGACGCCGCCGTGCTGGCCGGGCTCGCCCGAGCGTGCGGGCAGGGTCGCGTCGCGCTGCGCGGTGCGCAGCAGCATGCGGCCGGTCCGACGGCGGCGCGCGGCCGGGTGCACCACGAGCTCGGCGCTCGCGACGTCGCCGCCGCGGTCGACCTGGGCGTACCCGGTGACCGCTCCCTCGTCGTCGTACGCGACGACGTGCGTGAGGTCCTCGTCGTCGACGCCCAGGCGCAGGAGGGGCTGCTCGGAGAGGGGGGCGACGCCGTCGGACTCCTGGGCGGCCGCGGCCAGGGCACGGACCTCGTCCGCGGTGGCCGGGTCGAGCGGGCCGATCTCGAGGGGGGAGCGCATGGCTCCATCCCATCACGTCGGGCGCACGGTCACCGAGCCGTCGGCGGGTCGCCGTGCGTCCGGCTCAGGGCTGCGCCAGGTGCTCGGAGAGGAACATCAGCCCATAAGGGAGGCCCACGTGGACCATGGCCCACGTGTGCCCCTGGCCCTTCTCCTCGCGCAGCTCGACGGTCTGGCCGCGCTCGGTGAGCACCGCGGCGAGCCGGCGGTTGGCCTCCCGGTCCTTGTGCGGCGACTCGGTGCCGCCGTCGAGGAACACCGCGACGCGCTCGGAGAAGTCCATCGTGGGGAGGTAGCGGCTGGGGGAGTTGGCGTCGAACTCCTCCTTCGTCGCGAGCATCCTGCGGCCACCGTCTCCCGGGTCGCCGTAGGGTTCGAGCGCCATGATCGCGCCGAACGTGTCGAGGTGGCGCAGCCCCAGGTTGAGCGCGCAGAAGCCGCCCGAGGACATCCCGCCGATCGCGCGGTGCTCGCGGTCGGGCAGGGTCGGGAAGTTCTTGTCGACCCACGGGATCACGACGTCCGTCACGTACGTCTCGACCTGGGCGCCCCCCGTGGTCGAGTCGAGGCACTCGGTGTCGCGCGCCGAGGGGCCCTGCCCGTTGACGTCGACCGCGACGAGGATCATGGGCTCGACGAGGTGGGCCCCGAGCAGCGTGTCCATGACGTTCGCGCTGTCGGCCGCGGCGAACCAGTCGCTCGGCTGGCCGGGGCTGCCGTGGAAGAGGTAGACGACGGGGTAGCGCGTGGCTGCCGCGGGGTCGAAGCCGGGCGGCGTGTAGACCCAGGTCGTGCCGTCGGCCATGCGCAGGTCCGGGGCCTTGACGGGCGTCGAGGTCACCGACCCCGCCTCGGAGGACCCGTCGCGCTCCGACGGCTCGTCCCGGTGGCTGGGCGGCGGGTCGACGAGCCCCCACCCGGCCATCGTGGTGCGCAGGGCCGCGGTGTTGGGCACGTAGCCCGCGTACGCGTTGACCGCGACCGTGACGGACAGGATCACGAGGAGCCCCGACGCGATCGTCCCGGTCCAGGCGCGCCAGGCCCCGGTCCGGCGGCGCCCGCGGTCGTTCTCGCCGCCGTCCGCGCGGCGGGCCGCCGCGCGACGTCGCCGGTCCCACGCGACGAGGACCGCGACCCCGATCGCGGCGGCCGCGAGCAGGGCGACCGTCCACCACGAGGACATCCAGTCGCCGCGTCCCGCGAGCTCGCGCAGGACCGCGGGCGGCAGGGTCGCGGCGGTCTCGGGCTCGGGGAGCGGCGCGGTCGCGGACAGCAGCGAGGCGCCCGGCAGGGGCGCGCCGGGAAGGGCGTCGAACGGGGTCACCCCTCCAGGGTGCCCGCCGCGCACAGGTCGCACCGGGCGGACACCCAGGCGGCCGCCAAGGTCCACGGGACGTTCACGGGGTTTCCCCACGGTGCCCGCCCCGCTGTGCGGCGCGTCACGGGCCCTCCCGGATGGGTCCCGGCCCGCGCGGGGTTGGTACGGGAGTGAGCACCTCGCCCGGCCCCGCCCAGCCCCTCGACGTCGACGTCCTCGTGGTGGGCGCCGGACAGGCCGGGCTCTCGGCCGCGTTCCACCTGCGGCGGCGGGGCTTCGTCCCGCTCGGGAGCGACGGCCTCCCGTCGAGCAGGCCCGACGGCGGAGCGTCCTCGGGGGCCCCGCGCACCTTCGTGGTGCTCGACGCGGCGCCCGCCCCGGGCGGCGCGTGGCAGTTCCGCTGGCCGTCGCTCACGATGGCCCAGACGCACGCGGTGCACGACCTGCCCGGCCTGGCCCTCGACGCGGGCGACCCGCAGGAGAGCGCGAGCACCGCCGTCGGGCGGTACTTCGGTGCGTACGAGCAGGTCAACGACCTGCGGGTACGACGGCCCGTCGCGGTGCGCGAGGTGCGCGACGACCCGTCCGGTGCGCTCCTCGTCGAGGCGACCACGCCCGACGGGCCGGTGGCCTGGCGCGCGCGGACGCTCGTCAACGCGACCGGGACGTGGACCAAGCCGTTCTGGCCCTGGTACCCGGGCCGCGAGACGTTCGCGGGCACGCAGCTCCACACGCACGACTTCGGTGCCGCCGAGGACTTCGCGGGCCAGCGCGTGGTCGTCGTGGGCGGCGGCGCGTCCGCGACGCAGTTCCTGCTCCAGATCGCCCCGCACGCGGCCTCGACCACGTGGGTCACGCGCCGTGAGCCCGTGTGGGTCGGCGGCCCGTTCGACGAGAACCGGGGCCGGGACGCCGTGGCCCTCGTCGACGAGCGCACGCGCGCGGGCCTGGCCCCGGAGAGCGTCGTGTCGGTCACGGGCCTGCCGCTCACGCCCGTGTACGAGGCGGGCATCGCCTCGGGCGTCCTGCACCGCCTGCCGATGTTCTCGCGCGTCGTGCCCGACGGCGTCGTGTGGGACCCCGGCGTCCGTCCCGACGGCGTGACGCACCAGGGCGCCGACGTGATCCTGTGGGC
The DNA here is from genome assembly GCF_042789955.1 of Oerskovia sp. NPDC056781. Classification (NCBI taxonomy): domain Bacteria; kingdom Bacillati; phylum Actinomycetota; class Actinomycetes; order Micrococcales; family Cellulomonadaceae; genus Oerskovia; species Oerskovia sp. NPDC056781. Next base: position 5,479 of record NZ_JBHUAD010000119.1, on the reverse strand, counting down.
CACGGGCTTCCGGGCCGCGCTCGACCACCTCGGACCGCTCGGGCTGCGTGGGCCCGGAGGGGGGATCGTCATGGACGGGCCCACCGTGGTCGCCGACCCGCGCGTCCAGCTCGTCGGGTACGGGCCGAGCGCGTCGACGATCGGGGCGAACCGGGCCGGGCGGGAGGCGGTGCGGGCCGTGCTGCGGGTCCTGGACGCGGAGGTGTCAGAACCGACGAGGGCAGGTCACGCTCCTTCTGACAGCTCCGTGGTGGCGCCCGCCACTAGGCTGCCGAGGTGACCCCCGAACCCCTGCCCGATCCTGCCGACCGAACGGTCGACCCGCCCGTCGACCGCGTCCAGCGGCGGACCGTCTCCGTCCTCGCCGCGAGCCAGGTCTTCGGTGGGATCGGGGTCGCGACCGGTATCTCGGTGAGCTCGCTCATCGCGTCCGAGCTCTCGGGCTCCGACGCCATCGCAGGCCTCGCCCAGACCACGGCCGTCGTCGGCGCCGCGATCGTCGCCCTACCGCTCTCGCGCCTCGCCGAACGCCACGGCCGACGCCGGTCCCTCACCACCGGGTACGTCGTCGCGTTCCTGGGCGCGCTCCTCGCGGCGACCGCGACCTTCCTCCAGACCTGGCCCCTGCTGCTCGCCGGGATGCTCCTCTTCGGGGCCGGCTCCGCGACCGGCCTCGCGTCGCGCTTCACCGCGACCGACCTCGCCCGCCCCGAACGCCGGGCCACCGACCTCTCGGTCGTGATCTGGGCGACGACCATCGGGTCGGTCCTCGGGCCGAACCTTGCCGGGGCGACCGAGAAGCTCGGCCTCTTGCCCGGCCCGGCCGGGGAGCACGGTGCGCACGGCACGTCCGCCGCACCGCTGCTCGTCGCCTCCCTCGCGTTCGCCGCGGCCGCAGCCTCCGTCTGGCTGCTCCTGCGCCCCGACCCGCTCCACGTGGCCGCGGCGCGCGCGGTGACGGGGACGAACCGGACCTCCGCCCACGCACCCGAGGACGCGGCGCCGTCGGGCCTCGTGGACGCCCAGGGCGCCGCCCACCCCCCGGCGCCCCCGCGCCCCGGCTTCCGCGCCGGGCTCGCCGCCGGGTGGGCCGTGATCCGCGCGTCCGCGACCGCGCAGCTCGCGCTCGCGGCGATCGTCGTGAGCCACCTCGTGATGGTCGGGCTCATGTCCATGACGCCCGTGCACATGGGGCACGGCGGCGCGAGCCTGCAGATCATCGGGATCGTCATCAGCGCGCACATCGCGGGCATGTACGTGCTCAGCCCCGTGATCGGGTGGGCCGCGGACAGGGTCGGCCACTCGCGCGTGCTCGTGGTGGGCGGAGCGATCCTGCTCGCCTCGGCCGTGATCGTCGCCGGGGCGCCGAGCGACGACTCGGCACGACTGACCGTCGGGCTCGTGCTGCTCGGCGTGGGCTGGTCGTGCGGGCTCGTGGCCGGTTCCGCGCTGCTCATCGACGCGACGCCCGCGACCGACCGGACCCAGGTCCAGGGACTCTCCGACTTCGCGATGAACCTCGGCGGGGCCCTCGGCGGGGTGCTCGCCGGGATCGTCATCGCGGTCTCGTCGTACGCGGCGCTCTCCTGGGGCGCCGCGGTCCTGCTCGTCGCGTACCTCGTGCTGGTCGCGGGCAGGCTCCTGAGGAAGGATGGGCCGCGATCCCCCGGACACCGGCCGAACCGATCGTGAAGGAAGCACCCACCCCGTGACAGCATCCGCCCTGCCCGAGACCCGCACCGCGCTCGACGTCCTGACGACCGTCTTCGGGTACGACCACTTCCGGGGCGACCAGGCGGAGATCATCGACACCGTGCTCCGCGGGCAGGACGCGCTCGTCCTCATGCCCACAGGCGGCGGCAAGTCGCTCTGCTACCAGATCCCCGCGCTCCTGCGGCCCGGGACAGGCGTGGTCATCTCGCCCCTGATCGCCCTCATGCAGGACCAGGTGGACGCGCTGTCCGCCCTCGGGGCACGCGCCGGGTTCCTCAACTCGACCCAGTCGGTGCCCGAGCGCCGCGCGGTCGAGGACGCCTTCCTCGCCGGAGAGCTCGACCTGCTGTACCTGGCCCCCGAGCGCCTCGGGGTGCCCGAGACCGTGCGCCTCCTGCAGGCCGGGAAGGTGTCCCTGTTCGCGATCGACGAGGCCCACTGCGTCTCGGCGTGGGGCCACGACTTCCGACCCGACTACCTGCGGCTGACCGTGCTCGCCGAGACGTGGCCGGACGTCCCGAGGATCGCGCTCACCGCGACCGCGACCCGGCAGACGGCCGACGAGATCGTCCGACGGCTCGAGCTGCACGACGCCCACACCTTCGTCTCGAGCTTCGACCGCCCCAACATCACCTACCGCATCGCACCCAAGGACTCCCCGCGCACCCAGCTCGTCGACCTGATCCGGGCCGAGCACGCCGGGGACGCGGGCATCGTCTACTGCCTCTCGCGCGCCTCGGTCGAGACCACCGCCGAGCACCTGAACGCGCACGGGATCCCGGCGCTGGCCTACCACGCGGGCATGCCCGCACCCCTGCGCGCAGCGAACCAGTCGCGGTTCCTGCGCGAGGACGGCATCGTCATGGTCGCGACCATCGCGTTCGGCATGGGCATCGACAAGCCCGACGTGCGGTTCGTCGCGCACCTCGACCTGCCCAAGTCGGTCGAGGGGTACTACCAGGAGACGGGCCGCGCCGGGCGCGACGGCCTGCCGTCGACCGCGTGGCTCGCGTACGGGCTCCAGGACGTCGTCCAGCAGCGCCGCATGATCGACACGTCCGAGGGCGACGCGGCGCACAAGCGGCGCATGGGCGCGAACCTCGACGCGATGCTCGCCCTGTGCGAGACCATCACGTGCCGCAGGGTCCAGCTCCTCGCGTACTTCGGCCAGGACGGGCCCGCGTGCGGGAACTGCGACACCTGCCTCGCCCCGCCCGAGTCCTGGGACGGGACCGTCGCAGCGCAGAAGGTCCTCTCGACCGTCCTGCGCCTGGAACGTCAGGGGCAGCGCTACGGCGCCGGGCACGTCGTCGACATCCTCACCGGGAAGCCGACGCCCCGGATCACCTCGCTGGGACACGACCAGCTGCCCGTCTTCGGAGTCGGTGCGGACCTCAGCGCCACCGAGTGGCGCACGGTCGTCCGGCAGGTCCTCGCGCAAGGCCTGCTCGGCGTCGACAGCGAGGGCTACGGGACACTGAGCCTGACCGAGGCCGCCGACCCGGTGCTCGGCGGCAAGCAGGAGGTCCGGCTGCGCCGGGACGTGCGGACCAAGACGACCCGGACCCGCAAGCCCGCAGCCGCGGCGGCAGACGCGGAGCTGACCCCCGACGCCGCGGCGCGCATGGAGAAGCTGCGCGCCTGGCGGGGCGCGACCGCGAAGGAGAGCGGGGTGCCGGCCTACGTCGTCTTCCACGACGCGACCCTGCGGGCGCTCGCGCAGCGCAACCCCGTCTCGATCGACGACCTCTCCGACGTCAGCGGGATCGGCGCCGCCAAGCGGGAGCGCTACGGCGAGGCGATCGTCGAGCTCCTCGCCGAGGGGTAGCGCGGCCCCCAGAGCGCGGCGCCCGGGCCGGGCGCGGGTAGCGCGGCCCCCAGAGCGCGGCGCCCGGGCCGGGTGTGGGTCGGCCGGGCGCGCGCCGTCAGCGTGCGCCGAGCTGCTTGTAGAAGATCGTCGTCGACACGAGCGCGCCGCCCGCGACCCGCGCGAACCCGGGGACGGCGCCGACCTCGGTCCAGCCCCACCGGTGGTACAGGGACTCGGCCAGGCTGCCCGTCTCGGTGTCGAGCGTCAGCAGCGACAGCCCCTCGGTGCGCGCGAAACGTTCGATCGTCGCCATGAGCCCCGGCGCGAAGCGGTGCCCGCGAGCCTGACGGTGGACCAGGAGCTTGACGACCTCGGCGCGGTGCGCGCCGTTGTCCTTCGAGGTCAGGGCGAGCGAGGCGGTCGCGACGATCCTCCCCGAGTCGTCGCGACCGACCCACGTGCGGTGCTCCGGGTCCGCGAGGAACGCCGACCACCAGGCCGTCGCAGCCTCCTTGGTCGGCGCCTTGACCCAGCCGACGCTCGCACCGCCCTGGACGCAGTCGATCAGCACGTCCGCGAGGTGCGACAGGTCGGCAGTCCTGGCGGCGAGGCTGTCGAGCAGCGAGAGCCCGGCAGGGACGCTCGGACCCGGGCGGCCCGGTGCAGGTCGGCCGTCCTGGCCGGGCCTGCCGGATCCTCCCGACCTGCCGGACCGGACCGTGGACCCGCCGCGGGAGGGCGGGGAGACGAGCGCGCCGCCACCGGGCGCGGGGAAGGTGAGGGGTTCGATGCGCATGGCCGTCACGGTAGCCGCGGTGCGTTTCGCCCCCGTGAACGGCAGGGGAGGCTCGTGTGACAGAACCCGCCCTCGACGTGTCAGAGCGAGCGTGGCCTCTGGTCCTCGCTGGTTCTGACACCCCCTGCCGGGGCGGGTCGCCGCGCGACGCACGCCCCTGCCGGGAAGACTGGGGACTCCCCGCGTCCCGTGACGTGCACCCTCAGGAGGTCCCGTGTTCCTCAGCCTGCTCGCTGCCGTCGCCGCCGCGATCGGCTACGGCGTCAGCACCGTCATGCAGGCCGTCGCGGCCCGCCGCGCCCAGGGGCTCGCGGTGGTGCGGCAACCGCTCGTGATCCTCGCGTTCACGGTCGACCTCGTCGCATGGCTGTTCTCGCTCGTCGCGCTCGACCACCTGCCGCTGTTCGTGGTCCAGGCCGTGCTCGCGAGCTCGCTCGTCGTGACGGTCCTGCTCGCCAGGGTGTTCCTCTCGGTGCCCATGCGGCGGATCGACGTCGCGGCCATGACGGCGATCGTGGCAGCGCTCGTGGTGCTCGGGATCGCGGGCGGCGAGCAACCTGCTCCCGTCCCGCCGGACTGGTTCTCACCCGTGCTCATCGGGGTGGCCGTGGGGCTCGCGGTCCTCGCGCTGGTGTTCTACAAGGCCGGGAGCCCGGTGCTGCTCGCCGTGATCGGGGCCCTCGGGTACTCGGGCGCGGCCGTCGCGGCGCGCGGTGCGCACGCCTCCGGGGACATCTGGGACACGATCTTCCAGCCGCTCGCGATCGCGATCGTCGTGTTCGGGGTCGTGGGTGCGCTCGCCTACCTGCGGTCGCTCGAGCACGGCAAGGTCGGGACGAACGCCGCGATCCTGTCGGTCGTCGAGGTCGTCGTCCCGGGGGCCGTGGGCATCGCGGTGCTCGGGGACACGATCCGCTCGGGCTGGGACCCGGCCGTCGCCGTCGCGGCGCTCGTCGCGCTCGCGGGCTGCGTGGTCCTCGCGACGAGCCCCGCGAACGAGGCGGCCGAGGCGGGGGACGCGAGCGACGGCGTCGGGCCGTCCAAGGACGCGGCGCCCGAGCCGGCGTAGGGCGCCCCGGCCGGGCCGGGCAGCCCACAGGTCCCGACGGCGGAGCCGCCCGACGTGCGGTGTCCGCACCCGAGACCTGTGAGGCCTCGGG
>NZ_JBHUAD010000118.1:0-12472 GCF_042789955.1 Oerskovia sp. NPDC056781 | reverse complement strand
GTGGGGTGGCGGGCCCCTCACCGCTCCTCAGTGTGCGCCCCCCCCCGGCCCCGGCCCCCCCCGCCCGCGCGCAACCCCCAACCCCGGGACCTCACCGCTGCTCTCGCCGGGTGCTCACCCGGTGCTCGTGAGAGCGGGCCGGGGTGGCCCGGCCCCCTCTCACGAACTCCCGGTCGGTCGCGAGCCCCCTGGCGACCGACCGGGAACCTCCTCTTCTCCTCGACCCCGAAGGACCTTCCGTGACCGCCACCAGTGCACCGGCGCGCAGACGCCACGAAGCGCCGGCCGACAAGCCCGCCCGACGACGGTCGCCCGCGACCTGGGTGCGCGGAGGCGGGCTCAGCAACCTGATCTTCATGCTGCCCGTGATCGTGATCTTCGGGGTCTTCTCCTGGTTCCCGATCGTGCGCGCGCTCATCATGAGCGTGCAGGAGACCAACCTCGTCGACACCCAGTTCGTGGGGCTCGACAACTTCCGGTACGTGCTCGCCGACCCGCTCCTGTGGACCGCGGTCAAGAACACCGCGTACTTCGCGTTCCTCGCGCTGCTGTTCGGGTACCCGATCCCGCTCGTGGCCGCGGTGCTGATGAGCGAGGTGCGGCGGTACAAGGGCCTGTACTCGGCGCTCGCGTACCTGCCGGTCGTCGTGCCGCCCGTCGTAGCCGTGCTGCTGTGGAAGTTCTTCTACGACGCCGGTCCCAACGGTGTGTTCAACACGATCCTCGGCTGGGTGGGCCTCGGCCCCTACCCCTGGCTCCAGGACGCCACCACGGCCATGCCGTCGCTCGTCCTCGCGGCCACGTGGGCCGGGGCCGGCGGCACGATCATCATCTACCTCGCTGCCCTCACGAGCGTCCCGCCCGAGCTCTACGACGCCGCCGAGGTCGACGGCGCGGGCGTGTGGCGCAAGGTGTGGCACGTGACCATGCCTCAGCTCCGCGGGGTCCTGTTCATCACGCTGATCCTGCAGATCATCGGGACCGCGCAGGTGTTCCTCGAGCCGTACCTGTTCACGGGCGGCGGCCCCGCGAACTCGACCATCACGATCCTGCTGCTCATCTACAACTACGCGTTCGCGAACAGCCTGGGCGGCAACTACGGCGCGGCGACCGCGCTGTCGCTCATGCTCGCGCTCGCCCTCGCGGCCTTCTCCGCCCTGTACTTCCGCCTGACCCGGTCCTGGAGCACCTCATGACGACCCCGCGCACCGACCGTCCCGCCGCCGTCCCGCCCGGAACGCCCGGCGGCGCGCCGGACCTCACCCCGGTCACCGGGCCCGACGGCGCAGCCCGCCCCGGCGAGTACCCCTCGCCCGTGGAGATCTCGGCCCAGGGCGGCGGCTCCATGGCGGGGCTCGCCGAGAAGGCCTACCTGACCCGCCGCGAGGGCGACGCGGCACGCGAACGCAGGCGCCGCCGTCGGGCCATGGACGGCGTGGCCGACCGCGGCGCGGTGTCCGTCGCGGACTGGCGACGCCCCTCGGTGCGGTTCGGGATGGGCGGGACGCACGTCCTGCTGCTCGTGCTGCTCGTGGTCGCGGGGCTCGGGCCCATGCTGCTGCTCGCGAAGTTCGCGGTCACGCCCACGCAGGACATCCTGCGCACGCCCATGGCGATCTTCCCGAACGGCATCGCGTGGGACAACCTCGACAAGGCGTGGAACGAGGTGCAGGTCAGCAAGTACTTCTTCAACACGATCTGGCTCGCGCTGGGCTCGTGGGCCGTGCAGATGGTCGTCGCGACGACGGCCGGCTACGCGCTGTCGGTGCTGCGCCCGCGCTACGGCAAGGCGGTCCAGGCGGCCGTGCTGTCGACCATGTTCATCCCGGCCGTCGTGCTGCTCGTGCCGCTCTACCTCACGATCCTGGACCCGCCGCTGCTGGGCACCTCGCTCATCAACAGCTTCTGGGCCGTGTGGCTGCCCGCGGGGGCGAGCGCCTTCAACGTGCTGCTCGTGCAGCGGTTCTTCGACAACCTGCCGCGTGAGGTCTTCGAGGCCGCGCGCGTCGACGGTGCCGGCCCCTACCGACTGTTCTGGTCGATCGTGCTGCCCATGTCCAAGCCCATCCTGGGCGTGGTGTCGGTGTTCGCGATCATCGCGAGCTGGAAGGACTTCCTCTGGCCGCTCCTGGTCCTCAAGGACCCCCTCATCCAGCCGCTGTCGGTGCGCCTGCCCGCGATCGCGGCCACGACCGACAAGGGCGTGTTCCTCGCGGCGCTCGCGATCTCGACCATCATCCCGGTGCTGCTGTTCCTCGTGTTCCAGCGCACGTTCCTGCAGGGTGCAGGGCTCGGGGGAGCGGTCAAGGGGTAGTCACGGGGAGCGGTTCCGTGCTCCCGGCGAGGACGAGGGTCGTTCTGACGAACTGTCCCGTCAATGTCACGTCCGCGTCGCAGCCCTCCGGGGAAGAACCCCCAGGTGCGGCTGAGATGATGCGGACATGCCCTCGTTCTCGCCTCAGACGACGGCCGCCGGAACCGGTGCACGGACCAGCACCGCTCCTGCCGCTGCCGCAGAAGTCCGCCCCTACGACGCCCTCCTCCTCTACTCGTTCGGAGGACCCAACAAGCCCGAGGACGTCGTGCCGTTCCTGCGCAACGTCACGGTCGGCAAGGGGATCCCCGACGAACGTCTCGAGGAGGTCGGCGAGCACTACTACGGGTTCGGCGGCAAGAGCCCCATCAACGAGCAGAACCTCGCCCTCAAGGCCGCGCTCGAGGAAGAGCTCGCGGACCGCGGGATCGACCTGCCCGTCGTGTGGGGCAACCGCAACTGGGAGCCCTACACGCGCGACGCCGTCGAGCAGCTCGCCGGCACGGGCGCCCAGCGGGTGGTCGCTCTCGTGACCTCGGCCTTCTCGTCCTACTCCGGGTGCCGCCAGTACCGCGAGGACCTCGCGCTCACGCTCGACGCCCGAGGCGAGCTCGGAGCCGACGGCTCGACCGGCATCCAGTTCGACAAGGTGCGCTCCTACTTCAACCACCCCGGCTTCGCGCAGGCGAACATCGACGCCGTGCTCGAGGGGTACGAGGCGCTCGCGGCCAAGGGCGGCGACGTGCGCGAGGCTCGCCTGGTGTTCGTCACGCACTCGATCCCGCTGACCATGGAGGCCGCGTCGCGCATCTCGCACGCCACCTACTCGCGCCAGCACCTCGACCTGGCCCGCGTCGTCGCGGAGGAGGTCTCGGCCCGCCTCGGCCACGAGGTCGAGTGGAACCTCACGTTCTGCTCGCGCTCGGGGCCGCCCGCGCAGCCGTGGCTCGAGCCGGACGTCAACGACCACCTGGAGTCGTTGGCCGCCGACGACGTCACGAACGTCGTGCTCTCGCCGATCGGCTTCGTGTCCGACCACATGGAGGTCGCGTACGACCTCGACACCGAGGCCATGGAGACGGCGACCCGCCTCGGGATCACCGCCGTGCGCGCCGGGACCGTCGGCACCCGTGCCCCGTTCGTCAAGGGCCTGGTGGACCTGGTCCTCGAGCGGGCGGCCATCGCGCGCGACGAGAAGTTCACCGAGGCCGTGGTCGGCGAGCTCGGCGCGTTCCGCTCGGTGTGCGCACCGGACTGCTGCCTGCGCCGCGACGGGGAGCCCAGCGGCATCCCCGCGCTGTGCAGCACCGACCTGCACCGCTGACCCGACGACCCGCACGACTCCCGGGACGTCGGCGTCCCGGGAGCCCGCACTCCAGAGAGGCACGACGATGAACGACGCGCACCGCGTCCCCGTGGACCACGAACAGATCAACGACTCGATCCGCTACACGATGTGGTCGGTCTTCGCGCTGGCCGAGTCCCTGCCGGCCGACGCCGCGGAGCGCACCGAGATGGTCGAGGCTGCGCTCGCCGCGGTCGGCGGCGGCGACGACCCGGCGGCCGTCGAGGGTGACCTCGTGGTCCGCGGCTGGTACGACCTGGGCGGACTGCGCTCCGACGCCGACCTCATGGTCTGGTGGCACGGCCCGACGGTCGAGTCCGTCCAGGGCGCCTACCAGCGCCTGCGGGCGAGCGAGCTCGGCCGCCACCTCGAGCCGGTCTGGTCGAACGCGGCCCTGCATCGCCCGGCCGAGTTCAACCGCGGGCACGTCCCGGCGTTCCTCATGCACGAGGAGCCGGGCTCGTACCTGTGCGTGTACCCGTTCGTGCGGTCCTACGACTGGTACCTCCTGCCCGACGCCGAGCGCCGCACCATGCTGCGCGACCACGGTCTGGCGGCCCGCGACTACGCGGACGTGCGGGCCAACACGGTCGCGTCCTTCGCGCTCGGCGACTACGAGTGGTTGCTGGCCTTCGAGGCCCAGGAGCTGCACCGCATCGTGGACCTCATGCGCGACCTGCGGGCCACCGAGGCGCGCCGCCACGTGCGCGAGGAGACGCCGTTCTTCACCGGTCCCCGGACCACGCTCATCGAGTGGGCGGGGCGACAGCCGCTGTCCTGACCTCACGCCGCCGAGTGCGGAGCAGCTGTCGCCGGTCCGCTCGATCCGTGACTAGTGCTCCGCACTCAGCGTCTCCGGGGTGCCCTGGGCGTCCCCGGGGGCTCGGGCGTCGAGGAGGCGGCCCAGCGCCCCGAACAGGTCGACCGACATCGGCACGTGGCCGTGCTCCCACGCCGCGGCGACGTGCTGCTGCTCGGCAAAGGTCCGGTCCGCCGTCGCGGTGGGCTCTCCCGATCCCGTTGCCGATGCCGCCGACCCCGCACCGTCGCCGGACGTCTCGGCCCCGGGGGCCAGGACGTGGACGAGCGCGCCGAGCGCCGCTCGCAGCATGCTGTTCATGTGGTTCTCCGACGGCGGGCCGCGTCGCGGCGATCTGCTGGCGCCGGAGCGTAACCGGTCGAGGGCTCCCGGCGCCAGCGGGGCGCCCACGAGATGCTCAGCATGCTGAGTGTTGGCATGCTGGGACCATGAGCAGCTCCCGAGCGACCACGTCAGCACCCGCCGCGGCCCCCACGACCTCCGACCGGGTCCGCCAGGTCACGGTCCTCGTCGGGGCGGCGGTCGCGATCGTCGGCGCGGCGTTCGGCTCCGGAGCGTTCGGCGGCCAGGCGATCCAGGACGCCGCCGGGGGAGCCCTCGCCGCCGACGCGACCCCCGTGGCGCCCGACGGCCCCGCGTTCTCCGTCTGGTCGGTGATCTACCTGGGGCTCGCGGTCTTCGCGGTCCATCAGGCGCTCCCGCGCCAGGCCACCGATCCCCGCCTGCGGTCCGTGTCGTGGTGGGTCCTGGCCTCGATGCTGCTCAACGCCGCCTGGATCGGCGTGGTCCAGACGGGCGTCCTGCCGCTCAGCGTCGTCGTGATCGGCGTGCTCGTCGCAGTGCTCGCCGTGATCCTCGTGCGGCTCGTGCGCACCCCGCCCACGAGCGTCGTCCAGTCCGTCGTCCTGGACGGCACGGTCGGCCTCTACCTGGGGTGGGCCAGCGTCGCGACGCTCGCGAACGTCGCCGCCGCGCTCACCGACGCGGGCGTGGGCGAGGCGGGTCTCGGCGCGACCGCCTGGGGCGTGCTCGTCGTCGCAGCCGGCGCGGTCCTGGCCGTCGCCTACGCCCTCTTCGCGGCGCGCAGGCCCGTGGCCGCGATCGCGGTCGGGCTGGCCATGGCCTGGGGGCTCGGCTGGATCGCCTACGGCCGCGCGAACGGCCCCCTCGTCGACGGCACCGTCGCGGTCGCGGCCGGCATCGCCGCGGGCGTCGCGATCCTGGCCCCCGTCGTGACCACGCTGCGCGCGCGCCGAGGCTGACGCGGCGCCGTCGGGCAGGGCAGGTCTCGCCCAGGACCGCGGAGCACCGGGCCAGGACGTGCGACAGGGCGGCCCCCGCCTCGCGGGGACCGCCCTGCCCGGGACGAGGGCGACGCTACGGGTAGAGCCCGCGGATCTGGTGCGCCTCGGCCGTGCGCTGGATGCCGATGACGAGCGCGGCGTCGCGCAGGCTCAGCTCCTCGCGACGAGCCAGCGACGACACGCCCTGGTAGGCCACGTGCATGCGGTGCTCGAGCTTCTCGCCGATCTCCTGCTCGGTCCACCAGTACGCCTGGTTCGCCTGGACCCACTCGAAGTAGGACACGACGACGCCGCCTGCGTTCGCGAGGATGTCCGGCACCACGGTCACGCCGTTCTTGGCGAGGATGCGATCGCCCGCAGCGGTGGTCGGGCCGTTCGCCCCCTCGACGACCCAGCGGGCCTTGACGGTGTGCGCGGTCTCGTCGTCGAGCACGCCCTCCACGGCTGCGGGGATGAGGACGTCCACGGGCAGCGCGAGCAGCGCGTGGTTGTCGATCGGCTCGGCGTCCTCGAAGCCGACCACCGTCCCGGTCTCCGCGACGTGCCGGAACAGCGCGGCGACGTCGAGCCCGTCCTCGTCGTGGATGCCGCCGTACTGGTCGCTCACCGCGACCACCCGCGCGCCCTGGCCCGCGAGGATCGCGGCGGCGTGCGAGCCCACCTTGCCGAAGCCCTGGACCGCGACCGACGCGTCCGAGAGCTCGAGCCCCGCCTCGGCGAGCGCGGCCTTGGTCGTGTGGACCACGCCCTGCGACGTCGCCGTGGTGCGCCCGAGCGAGCCGCCCACGGGGATCGGCTTGCCCGTCACGACGCCCGGGATCGTGTACCCCTGGTTGACCGAGTAGGTGTCCATGACCCATGCCATGGTCTGCTCGTTGGTCCCCATGTCGGGGGCCATGATGTCCCGCTCAGGCCCGATCACGGGCATGATCTCGCTCGTGTACCGGCGGGTCACGCGCTCGAGCTCGGCCTGCGTGTACTGACGCGGGTCGATCGACACGCCCCCCTTGGCCCCGCCGTAGGGCAGGTCCACGACGGCGCACTTCCAGGTCATCCACATGGCGAGCGCGCGCACCTCGTCGATGTCGACGCTCGGGTGGTACCTCAGCCCGCCCTTGCCGGGGCCGCGCGAGACGTTGTGCTGCACGCGGTAGCCGCGGAACAGCACGATCTCGCCGCTGTCGCGACGCAGCGGGACCGAGACGTTGACCTCGCGGCGCGGGGTCGCGAGCATCTCGTGCAGGCCCGGGTCGTACCCGAGGATCTCGACCGCGTTCGCGAGCTGGCTGTGGGCCGTCGCGAGGGCCGAGGCCTTCTGGTGGGGGGTCTCGGCGGTGGATCCGGCCTGGGTGGGACCGCTGGTGGGCGGCGTTGACGTCGTCGTCACTCTTCCTCCGGGTGATGAGGGTCTTCCGGTCCCGAGGTGAGGGACCGTACCCGTCCAACGTACCGCCAGGTCGGGGCCCGTTTCACGTCGCCCGCCGGATCGTCACCCGAGCGTGTCGATGCGCGCGAGCTCGTCCGGGCTCAGCGAGAAGCCCGTGACGTCGAAGTTCGCCTCGATCCGGGCCGGGGTCACCGACTTGGGGATCACGACGAATCCGTGGTCCAGGTGCCAGCGCACGACGACCTGCGCGGTGCTGACCCCGTGGGCCTTCGCGACCGCCTGCAGGGCGGGCGAGTCGAGGTTCGTGCGCTTGAACGGGCTGTATCCCTCGAGCACCACGCCGCGCTTGGCGTGCTGCTCGACGACCTGCGCGTCGTAGTCGTCCGGGCCCCACGGGATCTGGTTGACCGCAGGCGTCTCGCCCGTCTGCTCGGACAGGACGTCGAGCTGGTCCACCGAGTAGTTCGACACCCCGACCGACCGCACGAGTCCCACGTTGCGCGCCCCGAGCATCTCGGCCCACACCCAGGGGGAGGCGTCGCCCGACGGCGGCCAGTGGATCAGCCACAGGTCCAGGTAGTCGGTGCCGAGCAGGCGCAACGACTGCGCGAGGGTCTCGTGCTCACGCCCGACGTCCGCGGGACGCAGCTTGGTCGTGAGGAACACGTCCTCGCGCGGCACGCCGGACGCGGCGAGCGCCCGGCCCACCTGCTCCTCGTTGCCGTACATGGTCGCCGTGTCGATGTGCCGATACCCGACGTCGAGCGCGTGGCGCACCGCGCGGTAGCAGTCGTCGCCCTCGGACTGCCACGTGCCGAGGCCGAGCAGGGGGATGTCGCCGCCGGGCAGGGCGGCGGTGGGGATCGAGGTCATGGTTCCCAGTCTTGGCACGGGTGGAGCGGGAGCGCGAGCCGGAGCGTCGACCTATCGCCGAGCCCTGCGCCGGAACGACGACGGCGTCTCGCCCGTCAGGCGCGCGAAGGTCCGGGTGAACGCGGGCTGGTCGTAGAAGCCCGTGACGACCGCGATCTCGGCGATGGGGGAGTCCGAGCCCACGAGCAGCTCGGCCGCCCGGTCGACCCGGGCGCGGAGCACCAGCTGGCGAGGGCTGAGCGAGAACACGCGCCGCACGCGGCGGTCGAGCACCGCAGGCGTGCACCCCGCGAGCGCTGCAAGGTCCGCGACCGTGAGCGCCTGCCCCAGGCGCCCCTCGATACCCGCGACGAGCCGTGCCATCGAGTCCATCGAGGCGTCGTCGGCGTCGTCCTCGCGCAGGTCCTGCGAGACCGAGACGAGCCCCACGAGGTGTCCTGCGGCGTCGTGCACCGGAAGCTTGGACGTGAGGAACCAGCCGGGCGTGCCGCCCAGGCGGCGGATGAGCTCGAGCTCGTTGCGCAGCGGACGACCCGTGCGCAGGACCTCGGCGTCCTGCTGGTCGTAGCGCTCGGCGAGCTGTGGCACGAACAGGTCGGTGGCGCGCTTGCCGAGGACCGCGCGGCGCGAGCGCTCGTTGGTGCGGGCCACGAAGACCCGGTTGACCAGCACGTACCGGCCCGTGACGTCCTTGGCGCAGAACATGGTCGACGAGAGCTCGTCCATGAGGTCGACCATCGCGGGGCTGAGGGCAGCGAGCAGCGCCTCGCCGTCTGGCCAGGTGCGTGGTGGGGTGGACTTGTCCGGAAGCGATGCCATGACAGCCCGGATCGTACAAGACGAAGCGTCAGCAACGGAGGCACGCTAGGAGGATGAGCAGCCACGACTCGAGCGCCCCAGCGGGTGCTCCACGCGCGGACGACCGGTCACGAGCCGGTGCCTCCTCGCCCCTGACCAGCGTCGACGTCCGGACCGACACCCCGGTCGAGGCCCTGGCCGACGACGCCGCGCGCCTCGCCCGCAGCTGGATCGCGGCCGCGGCCGCGGCCTCTGAGGGCGCGCGCGAGCGCAGGACCGCCGAGCGCCTCGGCGCCCTCGTGTCCGACCCCGCGGGGCTCGAGCTCGCGGTGCGTTTCGTCGACAACGTCGCCCGCCCCCAGGACGTCCAGGTCGCCGCGCACGAGCTCGGCCTCCTGGGCGACCTCGCGGGCGGCGCGAAGGGCTTCCTCGGCCCGGTCGACACCGCGCTGCTGCGACTCGGCGCCCGCATGGCCCCCGTGCTGCCGAAGGTCGTCGTGCCCGCCGCGCGCATCCGCCTGCGCCAGCTCGTCGGTCACCTCGTGGCCGACGCCGGGCCGGGGCTCGGCAAGCACCTCGCGCGCACGCGCGCCGAGGGGTACGCGCTCAACGTCAACCTCCTCGGCGAGGCCGTGCTCGGCGAGGACGAGGCGCAGGCCCGGCTCGCACGAACCATCGCTCTCGTCGAGCGTCCCGACGTCGACTACGTCTCGGTCAAGGTGTCCTCGGTCGCGTCCCAGCTCGTCACGTGGGACCTCGAAGGCTCGCGCGACCGTGTCGTCGAGCGCCTCCTGCCGCTGTACCGCGCGGCGCGCGACCACGGGGTGTTCCTCAACCTCGACATGGAGGAGTACCGCGACCTGGCCCTGACGACCGAGGTCTTCCAGACGATCCTGGGGCGCGAGGAGTTCCGTGGCCTGGAGGCCGGGATCGTGCTCCAGGCGTACCTGCCCGACGCGCTCGGCGCGCTCGACGGCATCACGGCGTTCGCGACGGAGCGCGTCGCGGCGGGCGGCGCCCCCGTCAAGGTGCGCCTCGTCAAGGGTGCGAACCTCGCGATGGAGAAGGTCGAGGCCGAGCTCCACGGCTGGGCCCAGGCCCCCTACCCGACCAAGCCCGACGTCGACGCGAACTACGTGCGCCTCGTCGACCACGCGCTGCGCGCCCCCCGCACGGACGCGGTGCGGATCGGCGTCGCGAGCCACAACCTGTTCCACGTCGCGCTCGCGATCCTCGTGGCTCGTGCGCGCGGGGTCGCCCACGCGCTCGACGTCGAGATGCTGCAGGGCATGGCGCCGGGCGAGGCGCGGGCGGTGCGGGACGAGGTCGCTCGGGACGCGGGCCGCGTCGTCCTCTACACCCCCGTCGTGGCCCGCGAGGACTTCGACGTCGCGATCTCCTACCTCGTGCGACGCCTCGAGGAGAACGCGGCCGAGCAGAACTTCCTGCACGCCATGTTCGCTCCCTCGGACCACCCCTCGGACACCGCGATGGACCGCCAGGAGGCCGCCTACCGTGCCTCGGTCGAGCTCGGCACCCGCTACTCCGCCACGGACGTGACGCCGCGTCGCCAGGTGCGCGACGCCGTCGGGCACGTGGCCGGGGAGCGTTTCACCAACGCCGCCGACACCGACCCGGCCGTCGCGGCCAACCGCGCCTGGGCAGCGCGGATCGTCGGTCCGGACTCCGGGTTCGTCCCTGCGCAGTCGCCCGAGGTGACCAGCACGGACCACGTGGACGACGTCGTCGCGCGTGCCGGCAGGGCCACCGCGGCCTGGTCACAGGTCGCCCCCGCGGACCGCGCCCGTGCCCTGCGAGCCGTGGCCGCCCGTCTCGAGGAGGCCCGCACCGACCTCGTGACCGCCATGGTGCACGAGCCCGGCAAGACCGTCGGCGAGGCCGACCCCGAGGTGAGCGAGGCGGTCGACTTCGCGAGCTACTACGCGCAGTCGGCCGAGGCGCTCGACCAGGTCCCCGGCGCGACCTTCACGCCCCACGGCGTGACCCTCGTGACCCCGCCGTGGAACTTCCCCGTCGCGATCCCCGTGGGCGGGATCGTCGCGGCGCTCGCGGCCGGCTCGGCCGTGATCGCGAAGCCGGCCCCGGCCACGCCGCGCTGCCTGGAGGTCGCGGTCGACGCGATCCGTGCGGGGCTCGCGGACGCAGTGGCGGGCGCACCCGCCGGGAGCACCCTGACGGCGGACGCCGTCCGGGACGTCGTGCAGCTCTCGCGCGTGCCCGACGGCGACCTCGGTCGCCACCTCGTGACGCACGAGGGAGTGGCCCGCGTCATCCTCACCGGGGCCATCGAGACCGCGCAGATGTTCGCGTCGTGGCGGCCGGGGCTCGACGTGCTCGCCGAGACGTCGGGCAAGAACGCGATCGTCGTGACGCCCTCGGCGGACCTCGACCTCGCGGCGGCCGACGTCGTGCGCTCGGCGTTCGGGCACGCGGGCCAGAAGTGCTCGGCGGCCTCGCTCGTGATCCTCGTGGGCTCGGTCGGCGACCAGCGGACCGAGACGGGTCGCCGGTTCTCTGTGCAGCTCGTCGACGCGGTGCGTTCGCTCGCGGTCGGCCCGGCCACGGACGTCTCGACGACCATGGGTCCGCTCACCGAGGCGCCCGGGGACAAGTTGTTGCGCGCCCTGACGACGCTCGAACCTGGCGAGCAGTGGCTCGTCGCGCCGCGCCGCCTCGACGCCTCGGGGCGCTCGTGGACCCCGGGGCTGCGCTCGGGCGTCGCGCCGGGCTCGTTCTTCCACCTCACCGAGGCGTTCGGCCCGGTGCTCGGGATCATGACGGCCGCGACGCTCGACGAGGCCGTCGAGCTGCAGAACGCGGTCTCGTTCGGCCTCACGGGCGGCATCCACAGCCTCGACGACACCGAGGTCGACACCTGGCTCGACCGCGTCCAGGTCGGCAACGCCTACGTCAACCGCGTCATCACGGGTGCGATCGTGCAGCGCCAGTCGTTCGGCGGCTGGAAGCGCTCGGCCGTCGGGCCGGGCGCCAAGGCGGGCGGGCCCAACTACGTGGCCGAGCTGGGCACGTGGAGCGACGCGGTCGCCGCGGGTCCGGAGCGCGGGGCGCCCGACGCCGGAGCCGTCCCCGCGCGGGAGACCTCGCCCGAGGCGTGGCTCGCGTGGGCCCGGGCCGATGACGCCCGCTGGTGGGCCCACGAGTTCGCGGTCGAGCACGACCCGTCGGCCCTGCACGTCGAGTCCAACGTGTTCCGGTACCGGCCGATCGACGTGCTGACGGTCCGTGTCGGTGCGGACGCCGCGGAGGTCGAGGTCGAGCGCGTGCTGTCCGCGGCGCGCACGGCGGGGGTGCCGGTCGTGGTGAGCCGCGCCGACGGGCCGTCGGCCGTGAGCCACGAGGCGTTCGCCGCGGCCGTCGGGCGCGGCGAGGTCACGGGTCGGGTGCGCGTCGTGGGCTCGGCGCCCGGCCTGCGCGAGGCGGCGGCGGGCCACGTGGGCGACGTGACGGTGCTGGACCACCCGGTCCTCGCGAGCGGTCGGCGCGAGCTGCTCACGGTCCTGCGCGAGCAGGCGATCAGCCGGACGATGCACCGGTTCGGTCACGTGACGCGCTAGCCCCCGGACGTGTCGGAACCAGCGTGGCCCAGAGG
>NZ_JBHUAD010000117.1:0-12561 GCF_042789955.1 Oerskovia sp. NPDC056781 | reverse complement strand
GGCCCACACGCTCGCCGAGCGTGTGGGCCTCCCGCGACGACGGCATCCCCGGGGACCGTCGGCCGTGACTACTTCTTGCCGACGAACCAGCCTCGGAGCACCGCGACCCGCGCATCGAGCTGGTCGACGGTCGCGAGCGGCACCTCGGGCCCACCACAGCGACGGCGCAGCTCGGTGTGCACCGTGCCGTGCGGCTGCCCGCTGCGTCGCGCCCACGCGCCGACGAGCTGCGAGAGCTCCTTGCGCAGCTCAGCGGCGCGACGGTGGTCGAGCTCGCTGCGCTCGACCTCGGCCGCCCGGGACTTCTTGGACCGGGCGGACATCTGGTCGGCCTGACGCTGGCGCAGCAGGCTCGTGACCTGGTCCGCGTCGAGCAGGCCGGGCAGCCCGAGGAAGTCCTGCTCCTCGTCCGAGCCGACGTCCGCCTCGGTCCCGAACTCACCACCGTCGAAGAGCACGCGGTCGAACGATGCCTGTGCCTCGAGCGCCTGGAAGGACCCCTGCATGCCGTCCGCGAGATCGTCGGACGCCTTGTCCTCCCGGTTGGCGGCGGCCATGAGCGCGTCCTCGGGGTTGTACATGTCCCCCTGCTCCTCGGCCGTGAGCGGCCGGTCGAGCGCGTGGTCACGCTCGAGCTCCAGGCCGTTCGCGAGCGCGAGCAGGTGCGGCACGCTCGGCAGGAACACCGACGCCGTCTCGCCGCGCCTGCGCGCACGCACGAAGCGGCCCACGGCCTGGGCGAAGAAGAGCGGGGTCGCGGTCGACGTCGCGTAGACGCCCACGGCGAGCCGCGGCACGTCGACGCCCTCGGAGACCATCCGGACGGCGACCATCCACCGACCGTCACCGTCCGAGAACTCGTCGATGCGTCCGCTCGCGCCGTCGTCGTCGGACAGGACGACCGTCGGCGACCTGCCCGTGATGCGGGCCAGGTGACCTGCGTAGGCGCGGGCGTCGGTCTGGTCGGTCGCGATGACCAAACCTCCCGCGTCGGGGATCGCCCGGCGGACCTCGGTCAGGCGTTTGTCGGCCGCCGCGAGCACCGACGGGATCCACTCGCCGTCCGGATCGAGAGCGGTGCGCCAGGCCTGGCCCGTCATGTCCTTGGTGAGCGCCTCACCCAGACGGGCGCTGACCTCGTCACCCGACTTGGTGCGCCAGCGCATCTGCCCCGAGTAGGACAGGAAGATCACGGGGCGCACGACATGGTCACGCAGCGCGTCGCCGTAGCCGTAGGTGTAGTCCGCGGCCGACCGGCGGATGCCGTCGGCGCCGCGCTCGTACGTCACGAACGGGATCGCCGCCGTGTCCGAGCGGAACGGCGTACCGGTCAGGGCGAGACGACGGGTCGCGGGCTCGAACGCGTCCCGGACGGCCTCTCCCCACGACAGGGCGTCGCCGCCGTGATGGACCTCGTCGAGGATGACCAGGGTCCGCTCGGCCTCGGTCCGCGCGGTGTGCAGGGCAGGCTTGGCAGCCACCTGGGCGTACGTGAGCGCGACACCGTCATAGCTGGACCCGTGGCGGCCCTGGCTGTTGCGGAAGTTCGGGTCGATGCGCACACCCACGCGAGCGGCGGCGTCCGCCCACTGGTGCTTGAGGTGCTCGGTCGGAGCGACGACCGTCACACGACGGACGACCCCCTGCTCGAGGAGCTCGGTCGCGACGCGGAGCGCGAACGTCGTCTTGCCCGCGCCAGGGGTCGCGACCGCGAGGAAGTCACGCGGCGCGCGCGTGCGATAGAGCTCGAGCGCCTCGGCCTGCCAGGCACGCAGCTTGGACGCGGTGCCCCACGGGGCGCGACGAGGAAAGGCCGGTGACAGGTGCGACGCAGCGGCCGAGGAGGCCCCCAGCGGAGCCGACGGGGGAAGGTTGGAGGACGGGCGAGCGGACGAGTTCGAGAGAGGCTGTCCGCTCACTTGCCGGAATCACCCTCGCCGTCCTGCGGGGCGCGAAGGCCGTCGTAGATCTCCTTGCACGTGGGGCACACGGGGAACTTGTTGGGGTCCCGTCCGGGAACCCAGACCTTGCCGCAGAGCGCGATCACGGGCTTGCCGGACAACGCCGACTGCATGATCTTCTCCTTGCGCACGTAGTGCGCGAAACGCTCGTGATCCCCGGGCTCGACCTCCGCCGTGGTCTCCGTGCGCTCGAGGACGCTCGTCGACGTCCCGCTGCTCGGGTCGCTGTCCGGGACGATCGGTTCCGGTCCGGACGGGCTGCCTGCCGCAGGTCCGTTGGTGGGGAGGGTCAGGGGTTCGATCATGATCTCGAGTCTACGTCGGGGAAGGAGAAACCCGTCGGCTCCGACCAGGGGCGTGATCGGAACCGACGGGCGACTGGGGGTCAGGCCTGCGCGGCCTGCCGAGGTGGGGTCGGTCAGAGACCCTGCCACTCCGGCTTCGAGAGGAACGTCTGGCGGTAGTAGTCGCCGAGCTGCAGGCGCGATGCCGCGGCGTCGTCCACCAGGACGGTCGCGTGCGGGTGCATCTGCATGACCGTCGCGGGCCACATCGCGGAGACAGGGCCCTCGACGAGCTGGTGGACGGCTTCCGCCTTTCCCTTGCCCGAGGCGAGGAGCACGAGGTGCTTGGCCGACATGATGGTCGCCAGGCCCTGCGTGAGGCAGTGCTGCGGCACCTGCGCGAGGTCGTCGCCGAAGAAGCGAGCGTTGTCCTCACGGGTCTGCGCGGTCAGCGTCTTGATGCGCGTCCGTGAGGCGAGGGACGACCCCGGCTCGTTGAACGCGATGTGCCCGTCCGTGCCGATCCCGAGGATCTGCAGGTCGACACCGCCGGCGTCGACGATCTTGCGCTCGTAGTCGGCGCACGCCGCGACCAGGTCCTCGGCGTTCCCGTCAGGGCCCTGCACGGCGTCCGGTGCGAAGTCGACGCGCGAGGCGATCTCCTTCTCGATGACGTTGCGGTAGCGCTCCGGGTGGTCCTCCGCGATCCCGACGTACTCGTCGAGCATGAAGG
The DNA here is from genome assembly GCF_042789955.1 of Oerskovia sp. NPDC056781. Taxonomy (NCBI): domain Bacteria; kingdom Bacillati; phylum Actinomycetota; class Actinomycetes; order Micrococcales; family Cellulomonadaceae; genus Oerskovia; species Oerskovia sp. NPDC056781. The sequence goes on along the minus strand of NZ_JBHUAD010000117.1, from coordinate 9,583 downwards.
CCTTCGCCTGGGCGAAGGACAGCCCCTCCTCCGTGTGGCGACGGACGAGCTCGTCGTACACCTTGAGCGGGCTCGACCCGGTCGCAAGACCGATCACCGAGGTCGGCTTGGCACGAAGCAGCCTGTCGATCGCCTCGGCGGCAAGCACCGCGAGCTGATCGGCGGGCGCAATCACAACTTCCATCAGGACACCTTCCTACGGCCGGCGATGGCTGCTCCCACCGCGGCAACGGGCACATCACTGGGGGCCAGGGAGACACGCTTCTCCAGCTCCAATGAGGACAAGAACGGCGACGTGCTCGCCTGGGCGACCAGGGCCTCCTGCACGGCGTCGAGAAGGGGCTGACCGAGACCGGTCACGCCACCTCCGAGGACGACGTGCCGGACGTCGACCGTCAGCTCGAGGATACGGACAGCGCTCGCCACGGCAGCAGCGAACTCGCCCTTGATCCTGAGAGCCTCGGGATTCCCGGCCGCGGCCGCCTCGAAGAGCTCGAGCGGTGCCGGGCGGCCGAACTGCGACGGCCATCGAGCGCTGAGCGCGGTGCCCGAGGCGTAGGTCTCGACGCATCCGCGCTGTCCGCACGCGCACAACGGCCCGTCCGGATTGATCGGGATGTGGCCGATCTCGCCCGCTGCCCCGCTCACGCCACGACGAAGCCGCCCTCCCAACACGATGCCGGCCGCAAGCCCCGTGCCGAGAGCAAGGAACGCCAGGTCCTGGCCGTCGGCGCCCATCGCGTGCGAGGCACCGAGCGCCGCGACGTTCAGGTCGTTGTCGACGTCCACGGGGATTCCCCCGAAGATCGACGACAGCTCGTGGGCGAGCGCGAACGGCTCGCCCTCGATCCCCAGGTTCACCGCGTGCATCACGGACCCGCTCTGCGGGTCGACGAGCCCTGGGACCCCGAGGCCGAGCCCCGCGAGCGCGGCAGGCTCGAGGCCTGCCGCGTCCGTCAGCGACCGGACTGCTCGGGCAGCACTGGAGACCACACCCTGCGGGCCTCGAACGGTCGGGAGCTTGACCGACCCCTCGATCGAGCCGTCCGGTCCGAGCAGGACGCCGAGGACCTTGGTCCCTCCGACGTCCAGGCCGACCGAGTGGCCGCCGGGCAGGGCGGCTGCCTCGCCGAGCGACGAGGCAGCCGTTCTCACCTCGCTCACGTCAGCCCTTCACCGCACCCGAGACGAGGCCACCGGTCATACGTCCCTGGACGATCAGGAAGAAGATGACGACGGGGATCGCGATGAGCACCGATCCGGCCATCAGCCCGCCCCAGTTCGTCGCCTGTGTCGCCTGCTGGAACGTCCGCAACCACAGTGGGAGCGTCATCGACTCGGGACGCGTCATGATGATCAGCGCCATCACGAACTCGTTCCACGCCTGGATGAACGCGAAGACTCCGGTCGCCACGAGGCCCGGGGCAAGGAGCGGGAAGGTGATCTTCCAGAAGGCCTTCGAGCGCGAGCAGCCGTCGATCATGGCTGCCTCCTCGAGCTCGGCAGGAACACCCGCGACGAACCCTCGCAACGTCCAGATCGTGAACGGCAGCACACCCGACAGGTAGACGATGCCCAGACCGATGATCGTGTTGAGGAGCTGCCACCCGTCGACGATCCGGAAGATCGAGATCATCATGGCCTCGCCCGGGATCATCTGCACCGCGAGGATCGCGATGATGAACGCCTTGCGGCCCTTGAAGTTGAACCGGGTCACGGCGAGGGATGCCATGAAGGCCAGGATCATGGAGATCACGAGCACGAAGAACGTGACCATGACCGAGTTGCCGAGTGCGGGCAGGAAGGGCGCGCGCTCCTGGTTGAAGATCGCGTCCTCGTAGTTCTGCCAGGTGAACGACGAACCCGGGAAGTACGTCAGGTCCTTGTTGCGGATGAGGTTCGTCGGCAGGAACGACGAGTTGATCATCCAGTAGACGGGGAAGGCCGAGCAGAGGAAGACGATGACGGCGATCACGCTGTAGATCGCGTTCGAGACCTTCTTGCGCTGGCCCTCGCGGGTCTTGCGCGGGCCGCTCCCCGAGGACCGGGGCGCTGCGGTGGCCGTGCCCGTGACAGTGGGGTTGAGGGTGCTCACAGCTCCTCCTCCTTGACGGTCTGCCGCACGTAGTAGTACGAGATCCCCATCATGATGAACACCAGGATGACGGCGATCGCGCTGGCGGAGCCGTAGTGCCCCTGCGCCATGCCCATCTGGTAGATGTACACACCGATCGTGTTGGTCTTGTCGGCGATGCCACCGATACCCTGCAGCGCGAAGATCTGCGTGAAGACGCGCAGGTCCCAGATGATCGACAGGATGATGAGCACGACCATGATGCTGCGCACGTAGGGGACCATGATCAGCCGGAAGCGCTGTGCCGGCGTCGCGCCGTCGAGGGACGCGGCCTCGAGGACCTCGCCGGGCACCTGGGTCAGGCCTGCGTACATCGTGAACGCGACGAACGGGACACCCTGCCAGACGATGATGAGGGTCGCGACGAGGAAGAACATCCACGGGTTGATGAGCCAGGAATGGCCCATCCAGTTGTCGCCGGTGATCTTCGTGAGGATGTTGTTGACGACGCCGTACTGGGTGTCGAAGATCCAGCCCCACACGATGACCGCTGCCAGGGCCGGCATGGCCCAGGCGAGCAGGAGCCCGACCGACACGAGCAGCCGGAAGAACTTGTTGAGGCGCATCATGAGCAGGGCGAGCAGGATGCCGATCGCCATGGTCAGGAAGACACAGACCACCATGAAGGCGAAGCTGCGGGCCAGGACCGTCCAGAACACCGGGTCGGTCAGCGTGTCCGTGTAGTTCTTGAAGCCGACCCACTCAGCAGGCACACCCATGAGCTGGGCGCGCTCGTACTTCTGGAACGACATGATGAAGAGGTTGACGAGCGGGTAGCCGACCATGACGGCCAGGACCACGAGGCTGGGAGCCAGCAACAGCCACGGCAGCTTGGCCGACGGCTTCTTCGGGGGCTTGAGAGTGTCCTTCAGCTCGACCGCTGGGGACGACTCGAGGGTGGATGAGCTCATTTTCTCACTCCGTCGAGGGGTTGCACGGTTCGAGCAGGACCGTGCAGGTACAGGTGGTGCGCGCAGGGCCAGTCATGCCGAGGGGTGGGAGCTCCGCGGAACTCCCACCCCTGCGGCATCTGACAGGGGCCCTCCTCACGGAGGGGCCCCGTGGGATCAGCTGTTGAGGGTTTCCTCGATCTGCTGGTCGAGCTTCTCGGCGATCGCCTTGACGTCGCCACCCTGGGCGATCTGGACGAACGCGTCCTGCAGGTAGCGCTTGGCCTCGACGTCAGCCCACTTCGGCGACGCGGGGACGCCCTTCGCGGTCGCGGCGGCGGCGGCGCCGGCCTCGATGATCTCCCCGGCGGGGAGGAACTCGGCCTGCGAGATCTTCGCCGGGATCAGACCCTCAGCCGCCATGAGCTTCTGGTAGCCGTCGCTGAGCATGATCTCGTACGCCTTGAGCGCGAGGTCGGGGTTCTTCGACTTCGACGCGATGGCGATGTTCGAACCACCGGAGAGGACGACCGCGGGCTTGCCGGCCTCCTTGCCCGGGAGAGCGAACGCGTGCAGGTCGGAGCCGTAGGTGTCGGGGCAGCCGGGGGCCTTGGCGTCAGCCGGAGCCTTGATCGACCACTGGACCCAGATCGGGGCCGAGAGGAAGCCGATGTTGCCCTCGCAGAAGGGAACCTGCTGGTCGGTCTCCTGACCGTCCTTCGGCGCGCGCGACGCGGTGTTCATGATGTCCTGGACCTGCTCGAGACCCTGGATGCCGCCCTCGGACGAGAAGCCGGCCTCCCACTTGCCGTCCTTCTCCTCGGCGATGAAGCCGCCGTTCTCCCAGACGAAGGGCAGAGCGTTGTACCAGTCCTGGCCGGGCCAGTAGATGCCCGAGCGCGTCTCGGTCGTGAGGGCCTTGCCCTGCGTGACGTACTCGTCGAGCGTCGTGGGAACCTTGAAGCCGTCGCCGACGACCTGCTGCGAGTAGAAGACCGCACGCGAACCGGCGTAGTACGGAGCGGCGTAGAACTTGCCGTCGTAGGAGCCTGCGTCGACGAACGCGGGGAGGAGGTCGTCGCCGCCCAGGGTGTCGAACTCACCGGTCAGGTCCTTGAAGAACCCGGCCGACGTGAACGCCGGGGCCTGGGTGTTGCCGACCTCGACGATGTCGGGGCTGTCCGAGCTGGCGAGCGAGGTCGTGAGCTTGTCGACCAGGCCGGTCCAGGACTGCTCCTCGATCGTGAGGGTCGAGCCCTCGTTCTCCTTCTCGAACGTCGTCTTGAGGTAGTCGCGGGCTTCCTGCGGCGTGTCCGTGCCGACGAGCCAGACGCGGATGTCACCGGACTTGGCTTCGCCGGAGGCGCCGTCGCCGGAGCCGGAGTCGCCGGAGCCGCAGGCGGTCAGGGCGAGCGCCAGGGTGATCGTCGAAGCCACCGTGGTGGCGACGAGGCGGTTCCTCTTCACTGGGGTACTTCCTCTCGGTAATTCGAAGTGGCGGCGTCGATGACACCACCTGAGGTGATACGGGAGGTACTGCGGTACTGCTACTGGGATTACTGCAGGACCGGTTCAGCCCGTCGGGGTCTCAGGAGCAGAGCTCATGAGACGCCCAGCTGGCCGGACAGGATCAGGACTGCTGCCCCGGCGAGGACGACGTCCTCGTCGAGAGAAGCCATCCGGAGCTCGAGGCCGGTGTTGATGGCCGGCATGGTTCGAGCGTTGATGGTGTCGATCGCTGCGTCGCGCAGAGGACCGTCGAGCAGGTCCGCCGGACCGCTGATCAGGATCTCGCCGAGGTTGAGCGCTGACACAACAGGCGCGAGGGCGATGCCCAGGAGCCTGCCGACCGAGGCCAGGACGGCATCGGAAGATTCCTTGTCGAGGCCGTCCACGGCGCGGCGCAGAGCCGGCACCGAGAGAACGGTCTCGAGACAGCCCGACCGCCCGCAGGCGCAGGGCAGACCGTCGTCGACGACGGTCACGTGGCCCAGCTCGCCTGCTGCGTCGGCGGCCCCACGCACGCGGGACCCGTCGAGCATGATGCCCGCACCCACTCCCTCACCGACCGTGAGGACCATGAGGCCGGTGCCGTCCGCGCCGCCGAACGTGAACTCACCGAGGGCGGCGATGTTCGCGTCGTTGGCGACGTGCACGGGCAGCGCCAGGCTCTCGCTGAGCTGCTCCGCGAGCGCGACGTCGTACCAGCGGCGGTTCGGCGCCTCGACGATCCGTCCCTCGCTGTCGACGACCCCCGGAGAACCGATTCCCACACCGAGCACCGGACGCGTCGCGACGGCGATGAGCCCTCGGCAGAAGCGCGTCAGGAGATCCACGAGCTCGGTGCCTGCCCGGCCCTCGATCGGCAGGCTCTGTCGCACCACGAAGTCACCCGTCAGGGACATCACGGCACCACGCATGAGGGCGTCGTCCGTGAGGTCGACAGAGACGATCTGATAGGCGCTCGTGCGCATCCCGATGAGGATGGCAGGCTTGCCGACGCGCTGGCCGGGACGGATGCCCAGCTCCTCGACGAGCCCCTCGGCGATGAGCACCGAGACCAGGTCGGAGATGGTGACCCTCGTCAGCGAGGTGGCTCGAGCAAGGTCCGCACGGGACGTCGGCCCCTCGTGGAAGAGGTGCTGCAGGACGAGCGAACGGTTGTGCGCGCGTGCGTGCTCGGGAAGCACCTTGGAGGTGGGCCTGAGACCTGTGCTCAGACCTCTCCGTGTGACTGCACTTCGCGTGACTGCCGTTGTCATGTTTGTTAGTAGACCTCCTTTACTAAGCGCGTGTCAACCTGCTCGAGGCGTCGAGACCAAACCGTTGTACTTCGTTCGGGCCGCTGCGATTCCCGCCCCGGGGCCCGTGGAGGTCAGACCACACGGGAGCCGCGAGATGCCGCCGTTCCGGACGGACCGGTGGTCCTCGTGGGCCTCAGCGTCCGACCCAGCCGCGGGCGCCCTCGTACGTCACGGAACGGCTCGCGACGGCCACGGCCTGCCGTAGCGCGCTCCCCCACGGCTGCCCGCGGGACGCCTCCGCGGCGAACGCACCGTGCAGCACGTCCCCCGCCCCCAGGGTGTCGACCACGGCACCCGTCTGCGGCACGGGGAGGTCGGAGCGGACCGCACCGTCGAGCACCTCGACGGGAGCACCCCCACGGGAGCGTGCGACGAAGCCTGGGCCCAGGGCGGCGACGTCCTCGAGCACCCGGCCGACGTCGCCGCCAGGGATCCTGAAGTCCTGCGAGAGCACCACCGCATCGCACAGCGCGATCAGCTCGGCGGTACCGTCCTTCCACGAGCCGCCGTCGAGCGCCACGAGGAAGCCCAGATCGCGCGCTCGTACCGCGAGAGCGTGCGCGAGGCGAGGGTGATGCCCGTCGAGGAGCAGCACGTCGCGCTCTCGTCCCCCGACGCCCACCGCCCGCACCACGTCGAACGCACCGCTCACCGCGCGCTCGTCCCCCGCGGCGACCGGACGGTCCGTGGCGTTCGTGCTGACGACGGCCCGCTCGCCCGTCCCGGCCGTCACCAGGACGGTCGACACCGCGGGCCCTCTCGCCTCGCCGTCGGGGACGGCGGGCCCGCCCGTCGTCACGTCGATCAGCTCGACCCCGGCCGCGACCACCTCGGCGCGCACCACCTCGGCGAGCATCCCCGCGCCGATGGCGGTGACGAGGCGCACGGGCACCCCGAGCGCCGCGGCCGTCGCGGCGGCGTTCGCGGCAGGTCCGCCGAACGTCGCACGTTGCGAGGTCGCGACGACCTTCTCGTCGGGACCGGGCAGCGCGCCCACTACCTGGGTGATGTCCAACGTCGTGAGCCCGCAGCAGATCAGCACGCCTCATCCTCGCCCATCCGGCAGGGAATATCCCCCTGCTCCATGCGTTTGCATCTACATGCGACTTGGCTTCTACACCTTCGGCGACAACGCCCCCGACCCCACGACCGGCGAGCAGATGCCGGTGTCCCAGCGACTGCGCGACGTGCTCGAGCGGATCCGCCTCGCGGACGAGGTCGGGCTCGACTACGCCGGCATCGGCGAGCACCACCGGCCCGACTACGCGATCTCCTCCCCCTCCACGATGATCGCCGCGGCGCTCGCCCAGACCGAGCGGATCACGGTCGGGAGCGCCGTCACGATCCTCTCGACCGAGGACCCCGTGCGCGTCTACCAGCAGTTCGCGACGATGGACCAGTACTCGGGCGGGCGTGTGGAGCTGCTCGCCGGCCGCGGCTCCTTCATCGAGTCCTACCCGCTCTTCGGCGCGGACCTCGACGACTACGACGCGCTCTACGACGAGAAGATCGTCCTTCTGCGCCTGCTCGACGAGGGCGGTCCCGTGACGTGGTCGGGCAAGTTCCGACCGCCGCTCGAGGACGCGACGATCCTGCCCCGTCCGTTCGACAAGCCGGGGCGCGGCGAGCACCTCGACATCGCGATCGCCACCGGCGGCAACCCGCAGTCCTCGGTACGTGCGGGCGTCCTCGGCCTCCCCGTCAACTACGCCATCATCGGCGGCAAGCCCGCGCAGTTCGCCCCGCTGGTCGACCTCTACCGCCGCGCCGCGACCCAGTCCGGTCACGACGCCGCCGCGCTCGAGGTCTCGGTGTCGACCATGGGATTCCTCGCGGACGACGGCAAGCAGGCGCGGGACTTCTTCTACCCGTACTACCTGCAGAACATGAAGAAGATCTCGGCGGAGCGCGGCTTCCCCATGCCGAACCGCATCTCCTACGAGGCGACGGCCGCGCGCGGCGGGGCCTACTTCATCGGTGCCCCGGAGGAGATCGCGGAGCGTGTGGTCGAGCTGCACGGCGCGCTCGGCCACGACCGCCAGATCTTTCAGATGGACCTGTCCGGGGTCCCCCAGAAGGAGTCGCTGCGCGCGATCGAGCTCCTGGGCACCGAGGTCGCGCCGCGCGTCCGCGAGGCGCTCGGCTAGGTCGCGACGACCCGCCCTGCACCCAGCCGAGGTGCAGGGCGGGTGGCCGGGATGGAAGCGTTCCCGCAGATCAAGGGCACGAGGTCGCGGACCCACGCGGGGCACCTTCCCGCACGATGCCCGTGTATCGGTGCGATGTCGGGGAGTTCACAAGACGGTCACGATCCGCCCGAACCACCGCCCTCCGGGCGAACCCCCACCTAGTGTCGTCGCATGCGCACCTCGCCCCGCACTCCGTCGATCATCACGGTCGCCCTCCTCGGCAGCCTCCTGCTCGCGGGGTGCTCCGCCACGGACCGCGGCGCCGGGGAGTCTGACGCCGCCGGAGCGGTCAGCCAGGACAGCGTCGCGCAGGACGGCGCCGACGGCGGGTCCGGGCTGGTCGGCACGTCGGTCCCCGACGAGGACCGTGAGGTCATCACCACGGGCGACCTCACCGTCGTGGCCCCCGACCCACGAGCAGCGGTCCAGGCCATCAGCGAGCTCGTCGAGACGGCCGGGGGCCGGGTCGAGAGTCGCGCCGAGCACGCGGGCGAGGACGACCAGGCCTACGGCAGCCTCACCGTCCGCGTCCCCGCCGACAGGGTCACGGCGACCGTCGACGCCCTGGACGGGATCGGCGAGGTCCAGGACGTGACCCTCGACGCCCAGGACGTCACCGCGACGGCGATCGACCTCGACGCGCGCATCGAGGCGCTCGGCACCTCGGTCGCCCGCCTCCAGGCGCTCATGGGCGAGGCCGCCACGACCGCCGACCTGCTGGCGGCCGAGAAGGAGCTCACGGCGCGGCAGGCGGAGCTCGAGAGCCTCCAGTCGCAACGCTCGTCGCTCACCGACCGGGTCGACATGTCCACCCTGACGATCCAGGTCCTCTCGCAGGCCCCCGAGGTGACGATCCGCCCGGCGGGCTTCCTCGGCGGCCTCGCGGCCGGCTGGGGCGCGCTGCTGGTCGCGCTCAACGCGCTCGTCGTCGCCGTCGGTGCGCTGCTTCCCTGGCTCGTGTCCGCCGCGCTCGTGCTGCTCGTCGCGCGTGCTGCTCTCAAGGCCCTGCGGGCCAGACGCCCGGGTGCCGCCCCGCTCGGCGGACCCGAGGGCGGCTCCTCGGCCCCGGGCGACGGCGGGGACGGCGGAGGAGGAGGCGACGGCGACGAGAGCGCTCACCTCGTCGGGTCGGGTGGTCGCCGTGGTTGAGCCGTCGGCAGTCGGGCAGCACGAGCGGCGCCTGGAGACCTACCGGCGACGGGTCGGTCGCCTGTACGACGGCGCAGCCCCGGTCGGGCATCTCGTGACCCGGGTCTGCACGCACTGGGAGACCGTGGGGCCACACTCCTTCCCGACCTACGTGAACCCCGAGGAGCGCCTGCAGTGGCGCGTCCACTTCGACGACCCCGACCGCACGGACGCCTTCAGCGACGACCAGGACCGGCACGTCGCGGATCTCCGCGGCCGGGAGATCGACGCCTGGGAGGCCGGTCGCCTCGAGCTCGCCGACCACACCCTGCGCATCGAGTGGCTCGACGGCGACGACGCGGCGGCGGCCTGGCAGGCGAACGGCTGGTCGTGACCGGGCGACGACCGGCACAACGACGAAGGGCCGCCCCGTGGGGC
>NZ_JBHUAD010000116.1:0-12587 GCF_042789955.1 Oerskovia sp. NPDC056781 | reverse complement strand
CCCGAAGGTCACGCCCGTCCTGACAGGCGGTGAGGAGGTTCCTCAGAGCCCCGCGCGGAACTCGTCCTCGAGGATGCTCATCACGACCGCGTCCGCCCAGCCGTCGCCGTCCCGGAACGCGTCCCGGAGGCGGCCCTCCTCGCGGAAGCCCAACGACTCGTAGAGCATGCGCGCCCGCGGGTTGATGCTGAGGACGTCGAGGCTCACCCGGTGCAGGTGGGGCCCCTCGGGGTGGTCGAACGCGAAGCGCAGCACCTCGAAGATGGCCTCGCGCCCGTAGCCGCGCCCACGGTAGTTCGTGAGCAGGACCAGGCGCAGGTTGGCCGAGAGCGCGTGCTCGTCGATGTCGTTGAGGACGATCTCGCCGATCATCTCGTCGCTCACGAGCTGGCCGTCCCGCCTGGCCGGCGAGGTGATGGCCCAGTCGTAGCGGCCCTCACGGTCGCTGACCGTCGCGGCCCACTCGTCGATCTGCTCGCGCGTGAACTCCGCCGTCGTGCCCGTGAGCCGGTTCGACTCCGGGTCCTGGACGGACTCCCACATGCGTTCGGCGTCGCGAGCCTCGACGGGCCGCAGCCGCATCATCTCGCCGACGAGCTCCGGTCCGCGCGTCACGCGACCACCTCCGTCGTCCGGGTCACGGATCAGCCGATCCGCTCGATGACCAGCTCGCGGACGCGACCGGCGTCGGCCTGGCCCTTGGTGGCCTTCATGACCGCACCGATGATCGCACCGATCGGCCCCATGTTGCCCGAGCGCACCTTCTCGACGATGTCGGGCTGCGCCGCGAGGGCTGCGTCGATCGCGGTGAGGAGAGCGCCGTCGTCCGACACGACCTCCAGGCCGCGAGCGACCACGACGGCCTCGGGGTCCCCCTCGCCGGCGAGGACGCCTTCGAGGACCTGGCGGGCCAGCTTGTCGTTGATCCGCCCCGAGTCCACGAGGGCCTGGAGCTGGGCGATCTGCGTCGGAGTGACCGCGATCTCCGCGAGCTCGGTCTCGCTCGTCTTGGCGTACCGGGCGAGCTCGCCCATCCACCACTTGCGCGCTGCCGCGGGGCTCGCGCCGGCCGCGACGGTCGCCTCGATGAGGTCGAGCGCACCCGCGTTGCCGACGTCGCGCATCTCGGCGTCGGCGTAGCCCCACTCGCCCTGGAGGCGGTTGCGGCGAGCCACGGGAAGCTCGGGCAGCGTGGCACGGATCTGCTCGACCCAGTCACGGCTCGGCGCGACGGGCACCAGGTCCGGCTCCGGGAAGTAGCGGTAGTCCTCGGCGTCGGACTTCACGCGACCGGCGGTCGTGATCGACGTGTCCTCGTGCCAGTGACGCGTCTCCTGGACGACCGTGCCGCCCTCGTCGAGGACCGCGGCCTGGCGGGAGACCTCGTAGCGGACGGCGCGCTCGATCGAGCGGAACGAGTTCACGTTCTTGGTCTCGGTGCGCGTGCCCAGAGGGGACTCGGGAGTCGCGCGCAGCGACAGGTTCACGTCCGCGCGGACGTTGCCGCGCTCCATGCGCGCCTCCGACACGTCGAGCGCACGGAAGATGTCCCGCAGCGTCTGGACGTACGCACGAGCGACCTCCGGGGCGCGCTCGCCCGCGCCCGTGATGGGACGCGTCACGATCTCCACGAGCGGGATGCCCGCACGGTTGTAGTCGACCAGCGAGTACTCGGCGCCGTGGATGCGACCGGTGGAACCACCCACGTGGGTGTTCTTGCCGGCGTCCTCCTCCATGTGCGCGCGCTCGATGTCGACACGGAAGATCGTGCCGTCCTCGAGCTCGACGTCCAGGTAGCCGTCGAACGCGATGGGCTCGTCGTACTGCGACGTCTGGAAGTTCTTCGGCACGTCCGGGTAGAAGTAGTTCTTCCGGGCGAAGCGGCACGACTCGGCGATCTGGCAGTTGAGCGCGAGCCCGATCTTGATCGCGTACTCGACGGCCTTGCCGTTGACCACGGGCAGCGCACCGGGCAGGCCGAGGCTCACCGGGGTCACCTGCGTGTTGGGCTCGCCGCCGAACTCGACCTCGGCCGCGCAGAACATCTTCGTCCTGGTGCCGAGCTCGACGTGCACCTCGATCCCGATGACCGGGTCGTAGCGGCGGACGGCCTCGTCGTAGTCGACCAGGTCCACGGTTGCGTGTGCGCTCATCGCGCGACCTCCAGCTCCGGGGCCTTGGCCAGCAGCGGCCCGCCCCACGTGTTCTCCAGGGCGGCCTCGAGGGCGGCACCCACGCGGTACAGACGGTCGTCGGCCTTGGCCGGCGCGAGGATCTGGAAGCCGACGGGCAGGCCGTCGTCCGAGAGACCGTTCGGCAACGACATGCCGGGGACGCCCGCGAGGTTCGCGGGGATCGTCGCGACGTCGTTGAGGTACATCGCGAGCGGGTCGTCGAGCTTCTCGCCGAACTTGAAGGCCGTGGTGGGGGCCGTCGGGGAGACCAGGACGTCCGCCTGCGCGAACGCCGCGTCGAAGTCGCGCTGGATGAGCGTGCGGACCTTCTGCGCGCTGCCGTAGTAGGCGTCGTAGTAGCCCGCCGACAGGGCGTAGGTACCCAGGATGATGCGGCGCTTGACCTCGTCCCCGAAGCCCTGGCCGCGGGTCGCGGACATGACGCGCTCCGCGGTGACCGGGCCGTCCTCGGGCTCGACGCGCAGGCCGAAGCGCATGCCGTCGAACTTGGCGAGGTTGCTCGACGCCTCGCTGGGCATGATCAGGTAGTAGGCGCCGAGCGCGTACTTGAAGTGCGGGCACGAGACCTCGATGATCTCGGCGCCGAGCGAGCGCAGCAGGTCGAGCGACTCTGCGAAGCGCGCGCTCACGCCCTCCTGGTAGCCCTCGCCCGAGAGCTCGGAGACGACGCCGACCCGCAGGCCGCGCAGGTCGCCGATCGCCCCCTGGCGGGCCGCGTCGACGAGGAGCGGGAGGTCCTCGTTGATCGAGGTCGAGTCGCGGGGGTCGTGGCCGCCGATGAGCTCGTGCAGGAGCGCCGAGTCGAGGACGGTGCGCGTGACGGGGCCCGCCTGGTCGAGCGAGGACGCCATGGCGATGAGACCGTAGCGGGAGACGCCGCCGTAGGTGGGCTTGACGCCGACCGTGCCGGTCACGGCGCCGGGCTGACGGATCGAGCCGCCCGTGTCGGTGCCGATCGCGAGGGGGGCCTCGTACGCGGCGACGGCCGCGGCCGAGCCGCCGCCCGAGCCGCCGGGGATGCGGTCGAGGTCCCAGGGGTTGTGGGTGTTCCCGTACGCCGAGTGCTCGGTCGAGGAGCCCATGGCGAACTCGTCCATGTTGGTCTTGCCGAGGATCGGCAGGCCCGCGGCACGGATGCGCTCGACGAGCGTCGCGTCGTACGGGGGGATCCAGCCGTCGAGGATCTTGGAGCCCGCCGTCGTCGGGAGACCCTTGGTCACCACGACGTCCTTGACGGCGATCGGCACGCCGGCGAGCGGGTGCAGGTCCTCGCCCGCGGCGCGGCGCGAGTCGATGTCACGAGCGGTGGCGAGGGCGTCCTCGGTGCTCACGTGCAGGAACGCGTGGACCGCGGGGTCGACGTCGCCGATGCGGTCGAGGTGCGCCTGCGTCGCCTCGACGCTACTCACCTCGCCCGAGACCAGGTGCGCGGCGAGGTCCGCGGCGCTCAGCCGCGTCAGGTCGTTGCTCATCATTCCTCCCCGAGGATCTGCGGGACGCTGAAGCGTCCGTCTTCGCTGGCCGGTGCTGCGGCGAGGACGTCCTCGACAGGCAGGGGCGGCACGGGGACGTCGTCACGGAAGACGTTGGTCAGCGGCAGCGGGTGGCTCGTGGCGGGGACGTCAGGAGTGGCGACCTCGCTCACCTGGGCGATCGCATCGACGATGACGTCGAGCTCGCCGGCGAGGCGGTCGAGCTCCTCGGGCCGGAGGTCGATGCGGGCCAGCACGGCGACGCGCGCGACCTCATCACGGGAGATGGTGGACATGCCCGTCAGTCTAGTGCCCGACGACGGCGCTCACCGGGGCGTCCCGGCCCCCCGCGCGGCGGGTCTCGCGGGTCGGGTCCGCAGCTCGTGACGGCGGGGCTCGAGGCGGTCGGGCGCGTCCCTCGCGGCCGTCCGCTCGCACGTGAACGACCCGCCGGCCGTCGAGAGCGGACCGCTGTGCGGAACGACCGCGGGAACTCCTTGCGGAACCGACCTGTCGCCCCTACTCTCTGCGCCATGTCGGCCACGACCACACCTCACGACCGGGCGCAGAGCCCGGTCCACGCCCCCCGCGCTGCGACGTCGGCCGTGGGCGCGCCCTGTTGTCGCGGCTGACCGCGAGCGCCTCGCTCTCGTGCACCTGGCTCTCGTGCACATGGCTCCCGTGCACCTGACCTGACGCGTTCCCGCGACCGCGGGACCGCGTCGCACCGGCGGGCGACGTCGGGCGTCCTCGACACCGGTCCGGGACGACCCTTGCCACGGCGTGCACCCGCCCGCCACGGCCCTTGCCGTCGCCTCCGCTGCGGGCACGACGACGAGCACGGTCATGCCGGTGGCTGCCTCGTCCCTGTTCCTCCTCACCTTCCGCTGAGCGTCGCCTTCCGCTGCTCGCTCCCGAGCGGCAGGTCCCGAGCACCGCACGCTCTCCCGTTCTGCTCTCCGTCCTGACGCGCTCCGTGCACGTCCTCGACCACCTTTCCGAGAGGCATCCCATGACCGAAAGCACCTCCCCCGACCAGCCAGGTACGCCCGGCGACTCGTCCTCGACGAGCCGACAGGCTCCCGACGGCCCGGTTCCTGCGTCGCCCGCTCCCGAACCGGCCACGGGCGAGCCGCTGGGCGACAGCGCGACACAGGCTCCGCCGTCAGGCCCCGTGGACCCGCGCAGCGAAGCACCGGGCGACGACGGCGCCGCGCCCGACGAGCGAGGCGGCCCCGGCGCCCCCGGCACCGACGACACGGACAGCACCGACCTCCCCGCCGGACAGCCGCAACCGGGCCCGCCCGCCGAGCCCTACGACCCCTCGCTCCACGACGACGCGACCGACGGCCCGCTGATCTCCCGACGGCACCTGCTCGTCGGGGGCGTGGCCGTCGGCGCGCTGCTCCTGGGCGGCGGGGGCGGCTACCTCCTGGGGGCGTCCCGGTCTGCCGCGGTCTCCCCGGCCGGAGCGGTGGCCGGGGGCGCCTCGCCCTCGGTCGGCCCGACCCTCCTGACCACGAAGGTCCTGCGGATCGTCGAGGGGGGCGGCATCTGCGAGGCCCCGCTGTATGCCGCGCACCACCTCGGGATCTTCAAGGACTACGGCCTCAACGTCGAGGTCGTGCGCAGCGCGGCGGGCGAGGACACCAAGGACGGCATCTCGTCCGGGACCTACGCGGGCGGCCCGGGCATCTTCTTCAGCTGGCTCAAGCCCATCGAGCAGGGGCTCGACGTCAAGCTCACGACGGGACTGCACGAGGGCTGCCTGCGCCTCGTGGTGCTGAACGACTCGCCGTACGACGACGTGTCGCTGCTGCGCGGCAAGAGGATCGGGGTGTCCTCGATCGGGAACTCC
Organism: Oerskovia sp. NPDC056781; assembly: GCF_042789955.1. Lineage (NCBI taxonomy): Bacteria > Bacillati > Actinomycetota > Actinomycetes > Micrococcales > Cellulomonadaceae > Oerskovia > Oerskovia sp. NPDC056781. The sequence goes on along the minus strand of NZ_JBHUAD010000116.1, from coordinate 7,062 downwards.
GCGATGTCCTTCTTCTCGCTCGACCTGCTCGACGCGGGGATCAACCCCGACCCGGCGGCCGGCGAGGTCGAATGGGTCGTGTACGACAACGACATCCTGCCTCGGGCCCTGCAGGACGGTGAGATCCAGGCCGTCGCGGCCTCCGACCCCGTGGCGCTCCTGCCCACGCTCGGCGGCTACGCCCACGAGCTCGCGAACAACCAGCAGGGTCTGAACGCTCAGACCTACTGCTGCGCGACCGCGATCAACGGCGCCCTCGTCCGCGACGAGCCCGCGGCAGCCAAGGCACTCACCGAGGCGTGGGCCGAGGGCGCCCGGTACGTAGGTGCGAACATCGACGAGATCGCCCAGCTCGAGGTCGACAAGAAGCTCGTCGCGGCCGACGTCGAGACGGTCAGGTCGGTGCTCAAGACCTACGGCTTCAGCCCGTCGGCCGTGGGGCTGCGCAAGGAGATCGAACCGGGAATCGCGAAGTTCGCGAAGACCGGGTACCTGGACCAGGGCACCGACCCCAGGAAGCTCGCGGACCTCGTGTACGCCGACCTCGGGCTCACGTGGTGACGTCGCTGACGCGTGTCCCGGGCAAGCGCGCCCAAGGAACGCCTGCCCGCGGGAGCGCAGAGCGCCGAGGCAGGACACGCGGGCCCGAGGGCTGCGCCCAGGCCGGCGAGGGTGACCGAGGCGTCGCCGAGGGCGACGAGATTCCCGGCGGGGGTGACCGAACCCCTGCCCACGGTGACGGCACCACGCGCACAGCAACCTCACGCACGACGACGCTCCGGCGGGGACTGCTCGTCACGGCGTCGTGGCTCGTCGTGCTCGCCGTGACCTGGCTCGTCCCCGATGTCCCTGACCTCTCCCCGCTCGCCGGCCGGACGGCCTTCCTCGCGGTCCTGGGCGGGGTGGTCCTCGCGGTCTCCGTCTGGCTCGCGCTCGCGCTGAGCGTCCCGGGAGCCGCGGCCCGGCTCCTCCACTGGTCGTGGTGGTACGTCGCCGTCGCGGCGTGGTTCGTGATCTGGGAGGTCACGACGGCCAAGACCGGCTGGCTCCGTGCACCGCACTTCGCACCGCCGGAGACGCTCCTGTCCGACTTCTGGGAGGACCGCGGCCTGCTCTGGGGCAGCTTCTGGGCCTCGACGCGGCTGCTGCTCGTCGGTTTCGCGGTCGGTGCGGTCAGCGGGTTCTTCACGGGCCTCGCGATGGGCTGGAGCAGGGTGGCCAACTACTGGATCCATCCGGTGCTCCAGTCGATCGGGCCCGTGCCCGCGGGCACGCTGCTCCCCCTGGTCTTCGTCGTCATCCCGACGCCGCAGCTCGGCTCGATCTTCATGATCGCGTTCGGCGTCTGGTTCCCCATGGCGGTCCTGACCCGTGCGGGGATCGCCTCGGTCGCCCGCGGGTACTTCGACGTCGCGCAGACGCTCGGCGCGAAGGGCCGCTTCCTCGTGTGGCGGGTCGCGATCCCGGGAGCCCTGCCGAGCATCTTCACGGGTCTGTTCATGGGCCTCGGAGCCTCGCTCGGGGCGCTCGCACTCGCTGAGCTGCTCGGCGTCCGCAGCGGTCTCGGCTGGTACATCTCCTGGGTCAAGGGCTGGGCCGACTACCCGAAGATGTACGTCGCCATCCTCATCATGGTGCTGCTGTGCCGCACCCTGATCGTCCTGCTGTTCCGGGTCCGGAACAGCGTGCTGTCCTGGGAGAAGGATCTGGTCCGATGGTGAGTTCTGCGCAGCACGCCCCCGCCCACGCCCCGGCCCCTGCGACCGCCCGCAACGCAGCGCCCCGGCGGGGCGGGCACGTGCGGATCGAGGCGGTCAGCCATCACTTCGACCTCGCGGGTCGCCGCGAGCGCGGCTGGGCGAGCCGCGTCCTGGGTGCGGTGACAGGACGGGGCGCGGACCGCCGTCGGGCAGGACGGGACGTCGGCGAACCCGCACGCACGACCCTGCCCGTGCTCGACGACGTGAGCCTCGACATCGCCCCGTCCGACTTCGTCGCGCTCGTCGGCCCGTCCGGCTGCGGGAAGTCGACGCTTCTCCGCCTCCTCGCGGGGCTCGCGGACCCGGCCGCGGGGTCCGTGTCCGTCGACGGGGCGCCGATCGTGGGTCCTCACCCGAGCAGGGCACTGGTCTTCCAGGACCCGAACCTGTTCCCCTGGCGCACCGTCCGGCAGAACGCCGAGCTCGGCCCACAGGCACGCAACCGGTCCCGGCTCGACGCGGACCGGGTCGACTGGGCGCTCGACCTCGTCGGGCTCTCCGACTTCGCCGACGCACTGCCCGCGACGCTCTCGGGGGGCATGGCCCAGCGCGCGGCCCTGGCCCGTGGGCTCGTCAACCGGCCGCGGGTCTTCCTGCTCGACGAACCTCTGGGCAAGCTCGACGCGCTCACGCGCCTGACCATGCAGGAGGAGCTCCTGCGCCTGTGGCAGGCCGAGCGCTTCACCGCGCTCCTGGTCACGCACGACGTCGACGAGGCTCTGCGCCTCGCGAACCGCGTCGTCGTCCTCTCCGACCGGCCCGCACGGGTGCTGGCCGACCTGACCGTCCCGTTCGACCGACCCCGCGACCACGCGGCGCCCGAGTACCTGGCGCTTCGACGCGAGATCCTGCACCTGCTGGGTCAGGACACCGCAGCGGGGACCCTTCCTGGAGGAACCTCATGACCGCCTACGACTCCCTGCTCGACGCGGTCGGCGGCACGCCGATCGTCCGTCTGAACCGGCTGGGCGCGGATCTCGCGCCCACGATCTACGTCAAGCTCGAGTACCTCAACCCGGGCGGCTCGGTGAAGGACCGTGCCGCCCGCTGGATGGTGCTCGGCGCGATCCGCTCGGGCGCCCTCGCCCCCGGCGGGACCATCGTGGAGGGCACGTCGGGCAACACGGGCATCGGCCTCGCGCAGGCCGCGGCGCAGCTCGGGTACCCGCTCGTCGTCGTGCTGCCCGACAAGACGAGCCAGGAGAAGCTCGACACGCTCCGCGCCTACGGGGCGCGTGTCGTAGTCACGGCGTCGGGTCTCCCGCAGGAGCACCCCGAGTCGGTCAAGCGCATCGCCGAACGCCTCGTCGCGGAGATCCCGGGGGCCTGGCTCGCGGGGCAGTTCGTCAACCCCGACAACCCGCAGGCGCACCGCGAGTCCACCGGCCCCGAGATCTGGGCCGACACCGCGGGGCGCGTCACGCACCTCGTCACGGGGATCGGCACGGGCGGGACCATCACGGGCAACGGTACGTACCTGAAGGAGGTCAGCGGCGGCCGCGTGACCGTGGTCGGCGCCGATCCCGAGTCCTCGGTGTACTCGGGCGGCGACGGATCGGCCTTCCTCGTCGAAGCGACCGGCCGGTACCGGCACCCCGAGACGATCGACGACGCCTGGCCCGAGACCTTCGTGCCCGAGGTCGTCGACCGCTTCGAACGCATCGGCGATCGGGAGGCCATCCACGCGCTGCTGCGCCTCGCCCGTCTGGAGGGCATCCTCGTGGGCGGGTCGTCCGGACTGGTCCTCGCGGCAGCGCTGCGGACCGCACGCGACCTCGGACCCGGCGACGTGGTCGTCGCCCTCCTGCCCGACTCGGGCCGCGCCTACCTCTCCAAGTATCTGAGCGAGGACTGGGTGCGCCGGTTCGGGTTCGTGGACGAGGAGGTCGAGGGGCTGGGTCCGCGCCCGGCCGCGCCGATCGTCTGGGACGTCGTCGCGAACGCCCTCTCCGGCCCGACGGCGCCGTTCACCTTGAACGCCGACGTCCCCGTCGGGGTGGGTCGGGACGCGCTCGAGGCCGCGCGGGAGGCCGGTCGCCTCACCGACGAGTCCGCCGTGCCCGTGATCCTGCCACGAGCACGCCGCGACCACGATCCGTCGGTCGCCGAGATCCTCGGTGTCGTGGACCTCGCGAGCCTGCGCGCCGCTGCGGTCGGTGGCGCCGCGGGCGTCGTGGTCGGCGACCTCGCCGTGCGGGGGACGCCCGTCGTCGGCACGGGCGAGACCGTCGCCGACGCCCTGGGTCGGTGGGACGAGAGCGTCGCCGAGGGCCTCGTGCTGCGCGACGGTCGGGTCGTGGCGGTCGTGCGACGCGAGCTGCTCGCTGCCGCGGCTCCGGCTCCGGCTCCGGCTCCGACCACCGCCGACGGCCCCGCGCTGGTGACGGCATGAGGGCGTCAGTCGCGCGCTGGGTCGTCCGGGCGGGGGTCGTCGGCCTCCTCGCCACGGCTGCCTCGTGGGTGGCGTCGCCCGCCGGTGCGCACGCGACCGCCGTCGCCGAAAGTCCCGTACAGGGCGGATGGAGCATCCTCTCCGTCCGTGTCCCGACCGAGTCCGAGACCGCCTCGACGATCCGGGTCGAGGTCACGTTCCCGCTCGACACCCCGGTGCCGGCCGTACGGACCTCACCGCTCGTCGGCTGGACGGCCACGGTGACCGTCGAGGACCTCCCCCAGCCCCTCGCGAACCCGCACGGCGGGCAGTACACCCAAGCGGTGAGCCGCGTCGTGTGGGAGACGACCGACCCGCACGCCGCGATCGGACCCGGCGAGTACGGCGAGTTCGCCGTCCAGGCCGGCCCGCTGCCCGCCGTGACCGAGCTCGTGCTGCCGACGGTGCAGGGATACGACGACGGGACCGAGGCCCGGTGGATCGACCGGTCGGCCGACGGCACCGAGGCGGACCATCCGGTGCCGAGCATCGCGCTGTCCGGCCCGGTCGACGCGGCCGGCACGGTCGGCGCGGTCGGCGCGGTCGGCGCGGCGCACCACGCCGGCGCGGGACCCGAGGTGGGCGCCGCTGGTGACACCGCCTCCGGGCCCGGGACCGCAGTCGTGGCTCTCGCTGCCCTCGCAGCATCCCTGGCCGCTCTCGTCGCCGTGGCGCTCGTGTGGCGCAGGACGGGGGTGGGCACGACACCGTCGAGCAGCGGGCCTGTTCTCCCCGACGACGTACCCGGCCGCGACGGGCTCGGTGAGGACCCTGCGGTCAGGCCGCGGGCTCCCCGCACGCCAAGCACGATCGGGCTGCCCCCGCTGTGACCGCCCCGACCGTCCGCTCCGACCGCCGTGCGCGGCCGGGCCGGGCCGGCAGGCGGGGGCGCACAGGCGTGCTGCTCGTGCTCGTGGTCGGCATCGGGGCGTGGGCGCTCGCCGGGGCCCTTCCCGCGGCCGCGCACGCCGTCCTCGTCGACACCTCACCGCGGCAAGGGGCGACGTCCGAGTCCTCCCCCGACCAGGTCGTCCTCCGCTTCGACGAACCGGTGACGGTCCTGGACGGCTCCCTCGTCGTCTCAGACCTCCGCGGCGAACGGTGGGACCTCGAGACGGTCACCACGACCGATGGCGGGCACACCGTGAGCGTCGACCTCCCGCCCGACCTCCCCGACGGGCGGTATCTGGCCTCGTGGCGGCTGCTCTCCCTCGACACGCACGTGACCGGCGGCTCGATCGACTTCACGGTGGGGACGGGGCACGCCGTGCCGGGGGCGGACGTGTCCGGTCCCGGAACACCCCGTTCGACGTCCGAGACCTCGATCCTCGGCTCCCTGGCCCGTGGTCTCGTCGCCGTGGGGATGAGCCTGCTCGCCGGGGTCGCCCTGACCCTGCTCGTCGTCGGTCGCGGGCTCGCCGCCGGTCTGGCGACGAGCAGCGCGGCCCGGAGGCTCGAAGTGGCCGGTCTCGCGCTGCTCGTCGTCGGGACGGGGGCAGGGCTCACGTCGCAGGTCGCTGGACTCTCGGGCCCTGGGCCCACCTCTCTCCTGGATGCCCGGGCGTGGGCGGGCGTGCTCATGTCGAGCTGGCCGTGGCTCCTGGTCAGGACGGCGACGTTGCTGGGCTGGGCCGGGCTGTGGACCTGGCAGGCCCGAGCAGGTCGCGGCCCCCGCACCGGCCTCGACGGTCTCGGCGGTCTCGACGGTCTCGGCGGTCTCGACGGTCTCGACGGGACACGCTCGCACGAGCGGCTCGCGACCGTCGCACTCGCCGTGACGCTCGCCGCGAGCATCGCGGCAGGCGGCCATGCGGGGGCGGAGCCGGACCCCTGGCTGACCATCACGGTGACGACCGCCCACGTCCTGGCGGCCGGCATCTGGGTCGGAGGGCTCACGCTCCTCGTGACCCACCTACGAGGCCCCTGGCGCACCAGGCTGGTCGCGGCCCTCCCGGCCTGGTCGAGCCTTGCCCTGCTCACGGTCGGAGTCCTCGTCGCCACGGGCACGCTGCAGGCAGTCCGGGCCCTGGGCCCGCTCGCGGCCCTCTGGTCGACCGGCTACGGCCACGTTCTCCTGGCCAAGATCCTGGTCGTGATCGGGCTGCTCCTCCTGGCGAACACCGCACGCACCTCTGTGCGCGGGACGCGGCACGCGGGGAGTGTCCTGCGACTGCACAGGAGCGTCCTCGGCGAGACAGCACTCGTCGCGGTCGTGCTCGCGCTGAGCGCCGTGCTGGCTGCGTCGGCTCCGGGCCGTACGACGTACTCGCCCCCGTGGAGCGAGACCGTACAGCTGGGACCCGTGGTCGCGGCACTCTCGATCGAGGAGACGCGGAGCGGACCACAGGTGTTCAGGGTCGCTCTCCGCGGACCGCGAAGCACCGAGGTTCTGCCGGACTCGCTCGATCTCACCGTCATGAACCCTGAGCACGGGATCGGGCCTCTGCCGGTCGTGCTGCGTCGCGACTACGCCGCGGGCGCCGACGACGTGCCGACCACCGTGTACGTCTCCGAACCGACCGTCGTCCCCGCACCGGGTACCTGGGACATCGAGGTACTCGTCACGCTGGACGACGTGACGGCATACTCCGCGACGGTCGCGTACACGGCCTGGTGAGGGACGATGCCCGTACGCGGGTGGACAGCCCGGGCGCCCCGAAGACGCGAGAAGCCCCGTGACACGTGGTGGTGTGCGGGGCGGAGGTTGCGGTGGTTCTGGTCGTGGTGTCGCTCGTGGGCGGTGGATGTGGGGGTATGCCAAAGGCCCACCCCGTGTGGGGTGGGCCTTTGGTGAATGGTTGTCCGGCGGCGACCTACTCTCCCACCCCGTCTCCAGGGCAGTACCATCGGCGCTGAGAGGCTTAGCTTCCG